>JAEZAI010000011.1 GCA_023427825.1 Actinomycetes bacterium | reverse complement strand
TGGAAGGCGACCTCGGACTCCCGGATGCGCAGCGCTCGGGCCATGGCCACCACCACGTCGTCGTCGACCGAGGTCACGGTCGCCTCGACCAGGCTGACCTTGCGGCCCGGACGGACCACCTCGGCCGACAGCCGGAGCGGCCCCACCGGCACCGGTCGGACGAGCTCGATGGTGATCCTGGCCAGCCGCATGGGGACCGGGTCGTCGCCGTCGCGCGTGGTCGGCAGCGGGCAACGCTCGAGCTCGCGTGCGATGAGCGCGGCGGGCGCACCGCCGTGGCACGCACGCGGATCCCACGGACCGCGGGACAGGTCGGTGGGCAGCCACGCGTCGCCGGTGTCGCCGTGCGGGACGAACAACGACGCCGCGGTCGCAGCAGGCACGTCGGCGGCCACGCTCACGCCTCCTCGGCCGCGGGCGCCGCCGGGCCCGCGTCGAACAGCGACACCAGCTGGTCGCGCCGGAGCTTGCGGGTCCCCGTGCGGGGCAGGTCGTCCACGAACACGACCTGGCGCGGCGCCTTGTAGCGGGCCATGCGACCCCGCGACCACGCGACGAGCTTCTCGGGCGTGAGCTCGGCGCCCTCCCGAAGTCGGACCACCGCGACCGGCACCTGCCCCAGCTTGGGGTCGTCCAGGCCCACGACGCCGGCCTCGAGCACGTCGGGGTGCTCCTCCAGGTCCGCCTCGACCTCGATCGCGTACACCGAGTAGCCGCCCGACTTGATCACGTTCTTGGACCGGCCCTGGAACGACATCAACCCGAACGGACCGCTGCGGACCAGGTCGCCCGTGCGCAGCCAGCCGTCCTCGGTGATCGCGTGCGACGACGCCGCGGCATCGCCGTGGTAGCCGCGCAGCACGCCCGGGCCCTTGATCTGCAGCTCACCCACCGAACCGGACGGGACCGGCCGGTCGTGGTGGTCCGCCACCCGCACCTTCCAGCCAGGGAGCGTGAGACCGAGCGAGTCGCCCAGACCCACCGGCAGCATGGGCGGCGAGACCTTGGCCACCACCCCGCCGCCGGTCTCGACCATGCCGTAGCCCTCGAAGAACGCGGCCTCGCCGACCGGCCCGACGAACGGCAGCGTGAACGACGCCCCGAACGACTTGAACCGCCGCGCCAGCGGCGCGGGCATGACGTCGGCGCCCGTCATCCACAGACGCACGCACGTCAGGTCGCGGTACTCGGCGCCGGCCTGGTCGAGCAGGCGGTACGTGGCGGGCACGCCCATGAAGGCCGACGAGCGGCGCTCCTCGATGACGTCCAGCACCCGGTCGGCCTGGAACTGGCGCAGGAAGTACATGGGCACGCCGGCGAGCGTGGGTCCGAGGACCGAGACGAACCCCATGATGTGGGCGACCGGCAGGCTCAGGACCAACTCGTCGTTGCGGAGCCACGACGGGAAGGCGGCCATGGGCGCCAGCCCGCCGAGCAGCGCACGGTGGGTGAGCTCGGCGCCCTTCGGCCGGCCGGTGGTGCCCGACGTGTAGAAGAGCGCCGCCACGTCGTCGGGATCGGGTCGGGCCGGTGGCTTGGGCGTGGAGCGCGACCCCGGACCGGACGTCATATCGGTGGCGCCTCGGATCACGAGCGACGCCCCGCTGTCGGCGATCACGTGGTCGACCTCGGCCGGGCGCATCTGCGGGTTCACCGGCGCGGGCACCCGACCGGCGCGAGCCGCGGCGAGGCACAGCAGGAACTGGTCGATCCCGTTGGGCGTGGCGATCACCACCGGCTGGCCCGGACCGGACCTGGCCGTGATCACCGCGGACCATCTCGCCACGAGGTCGGCGGCCTGGCCGTAGGTGAGCTGCCGGACGTTGCCGGCGACACGACCCCGGGCCGCTCCCCCGCGCACCGGCTGCGGCGGCGTGACCCCCTCCTCGGTGACCATCAGGCGGTCGCCGTGCAGCTCCACCCACCGGTCGGCCACATCCGCGAGCGTGACGTGGTGGCGGAGCGCGAGGTCGGCCCGCTTCAGGAACCGCACCGTCAACGCTGCACTCCCACACGGGCGCAGCTCATCGCTGCCCTCCCACACGGGCGCAGCTCATCGCTGCACTCCCACACCGGCGCAGCTCAACGCGGCCCTCCCACACGGGCGCAGCTCATCGCTGCACCTTCTGGATGGGGGCCCAGGACAGAAGGAGGCGCTTCTCGCCGACGTCGGGGAAGCGGACGACCGCCTCGGTCTTCTCGCCCTGGCCCTCCATGTGCAACACGACGCCCTCGCCCCACTTGGTGTGGACGACATCATCGCCGACGCGGATGTCCAGGTTGTGCGCCCCGGACTGGGTGGGCGGGGCCGGGCGGGTCGCCCGATCGAGCTGCCGCTCCCGACCCGACGGCGCCCACGACGTGGACTCCCATCCGCCCGAGCGGTGCGACGAGCGGGACCGCTTGGACCGGCTCGCCTCGGCCTCGACGACCAACTCCGACGGCACCTCGTCCAGGAACCGGCTCGGCGGGTTGTACTGGGTGGAGCCGTGCAGGGTGCGGCACCACGCGTACGACAGGAACAGGCGCTCCCGCGCCCGGGTGATGCCGACGTAGGCGAGGCGCCGCTCCTCCTCGAGCTCGGCCGGCTCGGTCAACGAGCGCATGTGCGGGAAGACGCCCTCCTCCATGCCGATGAGGAACACGTTCGGGAACTCCAGGCCCTTGGCCGAGTGCAGCGTCATGAGCACCACGCCGGTGTCGCCCGGGTCGGAGCCGTCGGGCAGCTGGTCGGTGTCGGCCACCAACGAGACCTGCTCGAGGAACTCGTCGACCGTCTCGTACTCCCGGGCCATGCCGACGAGCTCGGCCAGGTTCTCCTGGCGGCCCTCGGACTCGAGCGTGTTCTCCGCCTCCAACTCGGCCGCGTACCCGCTGCGCTCCAGGATCTGCTCGAGGACGTGGCCGGGGCCCATGTCGACCTCGGTGGAGAGCTCGTCGACGAGGTTGGTGAACGACTCGATGCCGCGGGCGGCACGGGCGCTGGCGCCGGCATCGTCCCATCGGCGGAGCGCGTCCATGAACGTGAGCTCGTGGGCCCGGGCGTACGCGTCGAGCCGGCCGACGGTCTGGTCGCCGACGCCGCGCTTGGGCGTGTTGAGCACGCGCTTCACGCTGACCTCGTCGGTGGGGTTCACGACGGCCTTCAGGTAGGCCATCGCGTCCTTGACCTCACGGCGGTCGTAGAAGCGCATGCCGCCGACCACGCGGTACGGGATGCCCGAGCGGAGGAACTGCTCCTCGAGGACGCGGCTCTGCGCGTTGGTCCGGTAGAAGACCGCGAAGTCCGACCAGAGCACGTCGCCGCGGTCGTGCAGCGAGGAGATCTGGTGGGCGACCCACTGCGATTCCTCGGCCTCGTCCTCGCCCTGGAAGCGGACGATCTTCTCGCCGGGACCCTCGTCGGTCCAGAGGTCCTTGGGCTTGCGCGCGGTGTTGTTGGCGATGACCGCATTGGCGGCGTCGAGGATGGTCTGCGTGGAGCGGTAGTTCTGCTCGAGCACCACCGTGGTGGCGTCGGGGAACGTGTTCTCGAACTCGAGGAGGTTGCGCATGTCCGCTCCTCGGAACTTGTAGATCGAGTTGTGGACCAGCATCCCGGTCGACGGCGAGCCGTCGCGGCCGGGAGCCGACGCGACGTAGGTGTGCGCCTCCTCGACCTCGAGGTCGTAGACCGGGCCGTCGTACGGCACGAACTCGACGAGGTCGACCGTGCGCTCGACGAGCTCGCCGTCCTCCTCGACGAGGACGGTCATCCCCTGCCGGAGATGCGAGAGCGGCGTGTAGTCGTAGACGGTCCCGCCGACCATCATCCGACGACGGATGTCCGTCCCGCCCGCGTCCGCGACGCCACGGGCGAGCCGCAGCGCCTCGGAATAGTCGCGGCGAGCGGTCTCCAACCGGTCCCCGGTGCGCTTCGCACCGAGCCCGCGCACGTCGTAGCCGGCGTCCACGAGTCGCTGACCGATGTCGTCGCGATTCGACGACCACTGGACCCGGTGGAGCGGGCGGTCATGACGCCGGTCCGAGAACATCGTGAGGTCGACCGTCTGGCGACGGCGGCCGTCGTGTGGCCGGTGGTGGGGGAACTCGGGGTGCAGCTCCCAGTCGGCCATCAGCTGCTTCGCCGGCGTCTCGGTGTCGAGCTCGCGGTACAGGCGGCTCAACCACCCGTCGTCCATGGCCATCCGCTCGCGACCGGTCGCGTGGAAGGACGCCGTGGGCAGTCCGTACTTCGCAGCGAACCACGACTCGAAGTACGCGGCCTCGGCCGGCGAATCGCACACCTTCAGCAGCCAGAGACGATCTGCGTGCTCCTGGTTGACCCGGTCGCCGATCCCGGGCTTCCCCTGTCCGTCGGAGCGGACCGCCTTCGTCCGCCCGATGCGGTAGCCCCGGTCCTCGCGGTACATCAGGTGCACGAGGTGCGTGCCGTCGATGGCCGACATCCGAGCCGGGACGATGTGGTGCGGCGTACCGAGGAGCACCGTGTCACCGGCGCGCACCTCCGCGATCCAGCCGTCGTAATGACCCTCCTTGACCTCGGTGAGGCGTGCCGGGACGAGCGAGCGGTGACCGAGCGTGCCCATCACCTCGTCGCCGACCTCCAGCTTCTCGATCGGACGATGACCGCCGGGAGTGCGGACGGACGTGCCGGGGACGAGGCACTGATCGAGGTCGCCCACGACGCAGACGTTGCGGTGCTCCTCGCCGAGCAGCATGACCAGGTCGTTCTGCACGGGGTTGGTGTCCTGGTACTCGTCGACGAGCACGTTGCCGAACCGGTTGCGGTAGTGCTCGAGCACCTGGGGCTCGGTTCGGAACAGCTCGACGGTCACCCCCAGAAGGTCGTCGAAGTCCATCGCGCCGGCCTTGCGCAGCCGGGCCTGGTACTCCTCGAACACCTCGCCGATGCGGCGCTCGTGGATGACCGACGCCCGCTCCAGGTAGTCCTCGGCGGACAGGCCGTCGTTCTTGGCGGCGGAGATGGCGGCGTGCACCGACCGCGGCGGGAACCGCTTGGGATCGATGTTGAGGTCGCGCAGCACGTAGCCGGTGAGCCGGACGGCGTCGGCCTGGTCGTAGATCGTGAACGCGGACGGGTAGCCGAGCAGCTGGGCGTCGCGCCGGAGGATGCGCACGCACGCCGAGTGGAAGGTGGACACCCACATCTTCTCGGCGACCGGGCCGACCAGGCGCCCGATGCGCTCCTTCATCTCGCCGGCGGCCTTGTTGGTGAACGTGATGGCCAGGATCTCGAACGGCGACACGCGGTGCGCGTGGATGAGGTGGGCGATGCGGTGGGTGAGGACGCGCGTCTTGCCCGAACCGGCGCCCGCGACCACGAGCAGCGGCCCCTCGCCGTGGGTGACCGCCTCGTACTGGGCCGGGTTGAGCCCTTCCAGGAGGTCCTCGACGCTCATCGACGCCCACCCTACTTGCGGGTCCCGACAGGCCAGATCGGGGTGGGACCGTCCCGGCACGGCCGAACTCGGGCACCGCCGAACTCGGACATCAGAGACCACTGGTCGGTCGCTCATGCCCGAGGTCGACGGGCACGGCGCGGGCGCCGCCGGGTCAGTCCGAGCTGACCTGCAGGCGGTCGCGGAAGAACTGCAGCACCTGGTCGAGCGCCTCGCGGGTGGGCTGGCCCGGCTCGTCGATCAGGTCCTCGGTCAGCACCGAGTGGGCGGCTTTCCGGTGCCCCCAGGGGTTGCCCGGCGACGAGTCGATCTCCACGCCGATGAAGTTGTCGCCGAGCTCGCGGCGCAGCGACTCGAAGCGAGCGGCGGGCACCAGGCGGTCGCCGGTGAAGCGGAGGCCGAGCACGCAGACGTCGTCGGCCTCGGCGCGCTCCTTCACGGTGAGCAGGTCGCGGTCCGACAGCCCGAGGTCCGCCCCTCGCTTCTTGCCGCCGATCGGCAGCGAGGGCTGCGACAGGACCGGCGCCAGCATCTCCGGCTCGGTCGCCATCGCCAGCGCGAAGCCGCCGGTGAAGCACATGCCGACGGCCCCCACGCCCGGTCCACCGCACCGCTCGTGCGCCTGGCGCGCCAACGCCCTCAGCCAGTCGATGGCGGGCGGCGTGGTCCGCAGGGCGCACGTCTTGAACTCCTTGGACACGCACGACGGGACCGCCGCCCGCGCCAGCGTGACGGGCGAGATCTCGGCGCCGGTCCGGCCGAACAGCTCCGGCATGAACACGGTGAAGCCGGCGTCGATCACCTTCCGGGCGAAGCCGATGACCGCGGGCGTGATGCCCGGCAGCTCCTCGATCACGATCACCGCCGGGCCCTCGCCGGCGACGAACACACGCCGGGTCTTGCCGCCGAAGGTGAACCGCTCGGTCTCGAACCCGTCGATCGTCACGTCGTCAGTGGCGCTGGTCACGCCCGCACCGTACTCGGCGGCTGCGGCGGGCCCGGTCGCCCAGGATCGGAGGAGCGGGTCCCGGCAAGGGTCGTCGCTGTGCACCCCTCCATCCCTGTGGGGTTACCCTTCCGGGCCGTGTCCGGTCGCCCCCGCCGCCCCTTCCGCTTCACCCTCCAGGCCTCCCACATGGAGCGTCCCGAGGACCTGATCCCCCTGGCGCGGCGGGCCGAGGATGTGGGCGTCTGCGTGCTCACGGTCGCCGACCACCTGGACGACCAGCTCGCCCCGATCGCGGCGCTCATGGCCGCCGCGGACGCCACCACCGAGCTCCGCGTCGGCACCCTGGTGTTCGCCAACGACTACCGGCACCCCGCAGTCCTGGCCAAGGAGGCGGCGACGATCGACCGACTGAGCGGCGGTCGCCTGGAGTTCGGCCTGGGCGCCGGGTGGATGACGACCGACTACGAGTCCACGGGCATCCCCCTCGATCCCGCGTCGGTGCGCATCGAGCGTCTCGAGGAGGCGCTCCAGGTGATCACGGCCCTCTGGTCCGGCGAGCCCGTCGAGCACCACGGTCGCTTCTACGACGTCACCGGCCTGACCGGCAGCCCGCTGCCCGCGCAGCGCCCCCATCCCCCGATCGTGATCGGCGGCGGCGGTCGCAAGGTGCTCGAGGTGGCCGGCCGGCGGGCCGACATCGTCAACCTCAACCCGGCGCTGGCCGCCGGCGTGATCGACCACCGGGCCGGTCCCTCGGCGACGCCCGAGGCCACCGAGCGCAAGATCGGCTGGATCCGCGACGCCGCCGGCGATCGCTTCGCCGACATCGAGCTGGGCACCCGGATCCACCTCGCGATCGTCACCGACGACCGCCGAGGGACCTTCGACGCGCTGGCCGGCGGGTTCGGCATGACCGCCGAGCAGGCGGCCGGCTCGCCCCACGCGCTGTGCGGGACGTTGGACGAGATGGCGGAGGACCTGGAGGCGCGGCGCGACCGCTACGGCATCTCCACGATCGGCCTGTCGGCGTCGTCGCTCGACGACCTCGCCCCGCTGATCACCCGGCTCGCCGGGACCTGAGCCGGCCGGCGCGCCGGGCGCCGCCGGTTCCGCGTGCGTTGATCGTCGTACAGCGACGATCGGCGCACCGAGAACGGCGCCTCGCGCGTCAGGCGACGCGGCCGGCGCGCACGAGCTTGCCCATGCGCGTGATCGGCGAGACCTTCACGACGTCGCCGGTGTGCGGCGAGTGGATCATCATCCCGCCGCCGATGTAGAGGCCGACGTGCGAGATGGGGTTGTTGAAGAACACCAGGTCGCCGGGCTGCAGCTGGTCGAGCGAGATGCGC
>JAEZAI010000132.1 GCA_023427825.1 Actinomycetes bacterium | reverse complement strand
GCGCTACGGCCGGCGGACGCGGGCGGTCAGGCCGGCCACCACCGAGCGGGCCGCCGCGGTCCAGCGACCGTCGAGCGCCTTCAGGAGCACGTCGGCCTGGGCGAAGTCCAGGATCCCGCCGCCCATCAGGACGAGCATCCGGACCGGGCCCTCCTTGAGCGACGACCTGACCATCTCGATCGTGGCGTCGTCGGGGTCGGGGAACTCCTGCGCGGCGCGCTTGGCGCCCTCCCGCACCACGATCGACGACAGCAGCCGGCCGACGGCGGTCGACTCCAGGTCCTCGAGCGTGGAGTTGCGGTCGAACGGCCGCACGGCCTTGGGCGTGGGGATCGGCCGGCCCAACATCGCCGCGAACTCCTCGTCGGTCGCCACCAGGTCGGCCGGGCCGGGAGCGGCCGCGACCACGTCGTCGGAGGCGACGTCCACCTGCACCTCCAGGACCGGGTCGACCGACGAGCGGGCGACCACGATCTCGTAGCGACCGGCCTCGACCAGCCAGTCGTGTGCGGCCACGTCCCACACGGCGAACGCGCGGCGGTCGAGCGGGATGGTGACCGTCGCCGACCCGCCCGGGTCCAGGTGCACCTTGGCGAAGCCCCGCAGCTCCTGGTGCGGCCGGTGGAGCGTGGACTCGGGGTCGCGCACGTAGACCTGCACCACGTCGGAGCCGGCGCGCTCGCCCAGGTTGGACACCGTCACCGACACCTCGCGGTCGGTGCCGTCGCCGCGCACCTCCACGTCGCTCCACTCGAACGTCGTGTACGACAGGCCGCTGCCGAACGCGAACCGGGCCGGCACGCCGGCCGTGTCGTGGAACCGGTAGCCCACGTACAGGCCCTCCCGGTACTCCACCTGCCGGGGCGAGCCCGGGAAGTTGCGGTCCGCCGGCAGCTGGGCGACGTGGACCGGCACGCTCTCGGCCAGCCGTCCGCCCGGCTCGGCGTCGCCGAACAGCACGTCCGCCACGGCACCACCGCCGGCCTGGCCGCCGAGCCAGCACTCGAGCACGGCCTCCACCCGGTCGGGCCACGGCATGTGGACCACCCCGCCGTTGCTCAGCACGACCACGACCGGCGCGGACGTGGCGGCCAGCGCCTCGATCAGCCGAACGTGCCCGTCGGGCAGGTCCAGCGTGCTGCGGTCGAAGCCCTCGGACTCCCACGCCGCGGGCAGACCGGCGAAGCACACGACCACGTCCGCGTTCCGGGCGGTGGCCAGCGCCTCGGCGAACTGCTCGGGCGTGGAGGTGCCCGTGCGGGCGTCGTAGCCCTCGGCGAACGTGACCGTGGCGGCGTCGCCCACCCGCTCGCGGATGATGTCGAGCGCGGCGTCCAGCCGGGTGGGGTTCACCTGCGAGCTGCCCGCACCCTGGTAGCGGGGGTGGGTGGCGAAGCCGCCGATCACCGCGATCGTCCCTTGGGCCGCCAACGGGAGCACGCCGTCGTTGACGAGCAGGACCGAGCCCGCCGCTGCCGCCCGGCGGGCCAGGGCGTGGTGCTCGGCGTGGCGGGGATCGGGACGAGCGTCGTCCTGGCGGCCGCGCTGCAGCAGCTCGACCACGCGCGTGGCGCAGCGGTCGATCGCGGCCTCGTCCAGGGAGCCGTCCGCGACGGCGGCCAGCACCTCGCCGTCGAAGGCACCCTCGCTCCCGGGCATCTCCAGGTCCATGCCGGCCGTCACGCCCGCCACGCGGTCGTTGGTCGCACCCCAGTCGGACATGACGAGACCGCCGTAGCCCCCCTCGTCGCGCAGGATCGTGGTCAGCAGCTCGGTGTGGTCCGAGGCGTAGGTGCCGTTCACGCGGTTGTACGAGCACATCACGGTCCAGGGGCCGGACTCGGTGACGGCGATCTCGAACCCGCGCAGGTACAGCTCGCGCAGCGTCCGCTCGTCGACCACGGCGTCCACGACCAGACGGTGCGACTCCTGGTTGTTGACCGCGTAGTGCTTGACGCTGGTGCCCACGCCCTGCGACTGGATGCCCCGCACCATCGCTGCGGCCAGGCGACCGCCGAGCAGCGGATCCTCGGACAGGTACTCGAAGCTGCGGCCGCCGGCGGGGTGGCGCTTGAGGTTGAGGCCAGGTCCGAGCACGACCGACACGCCGAGCGCACGTGCCTCCTCGCCGATCGCCCGGCCGACCTCTGCGAGCAGGTCGACGTCCCACGACGAGCCGAGCGCCGCCGCGGTCGGGAAGCACGTCGCGGGCTGGGCCGGGGCGAGGCCCAGGTGGTCGGCCGAGGTGACCTGGCACCGCAGGCCGTGGGGGCCGTCGGCGACGACGATGCCGTCGAGGCCGGCCGCCGGCACGGGTTCGAGCGCCCAGAACCCACGGCCGGACAGCAGTCGGACCCTGGTCGCCAGGTCCAGGCCGGCCACCACCTCCGCGGCGCTGGTCGTCGGTGTGGAGGTGGCGTCGGTGGTCACGCCTCGGACGCTACCGAAGTGGCTCGGCGGGCGGTCCAGCCCGCGGCCGGTCAGAGCGGCCAATCCCGGCGGCCGGTCAGAGCGGCCGGTCCTGGCTGCGGCCGTTCCCGGCGAACGGCCGATCCAGGCGGCCGGTCAGTCCAGGCGGCGGTTGCGGACGAGCGTTGACTGGCTGGCCGTGGCGAGCAGCGTGCCGGCCTGGTTCCACAGGTGGACGGAACCGTGGCCGAACCCGTTGTGCAGCCCGTCGACCCGGATGTCGATCAGCACCCACTCGGTGGGCTCCAGGTGCACGACCCGCAGCGTGTTGTCCAGGCTGTTGATCGGGAACCACGAGCCGAGCGCCTGCGAGATGCCGAACGGCACGTAGTCGCCCAGGATCGACAGGGCCGCCGCCGACATCTCGACGTCGGGCACCCGCACCCACAGCGCGGAGCGACCGTCGGGCACGGGGTTGCCCTCGAGCGTGTCCCACCCCTGGCCGACGGCGATGCGCACGTCCAGGCGCGTCATGATCGAGCGCTCCAGACCGAAGCGGGGCGCCCGCACCTGGCAGTCCTCGGGCGGATCGACATCGGGCATCACCGCCCACTGGCCCCCGACCGGCAGGTCCCGCTCCCCCAGCGCCGCGTTGACGGTCAGGATCTCGCGGTCGCCCACGTGGCCGACGGCCCGGGCCTGGGCGGTGTTGCGCCCGCTGACCGCGACGGTGACGTCCAGGTCCATCGTCTCGCCGGTCGTCGCGAAGCTCAGGTACTGCGCCGTCGCCCACACGAGCGGCCGGTCGCACACCGCCTCCATGGCCGCCACCGCGGCACCCAGCCCGCAGCCGCCGAACAGGAAGTTGCCGCCGGTGATGATCCCGTCGGTGACGGGCAGCCGCCACCGGTTCGGGTCCTCGGTGGCCTCCAGGCCCAGGAACTCCGCCGCGTCCATCGGCTCCGCAGGCTACCGGGGGCCGGGAACGAGGTTGGCAGCCCGGCCGGCCGCGTGGGCGGAGCGAGATCGTCCGAAGAGTCAGTCGGGGGGGGGGGGGGGGGGGGGGGGGGGGGGGGGGGGGGGGGGGGGGGGGGGGGGGGGGGGGGGGGGGGGGGGGG
>JAEZAI010000632.1 GCA_023427825.1 Actinomycetes bacterium | reverse complement strand
GAGGGCGCCCAGGTGCTGCTTGGCAGCGGCCCGTGCGGCCTGCTCGTCGAGCGGCCGACCGTGCAGCACGTCATCGGGGGCGCTCACCAGGCCGGCGAGCTGCAGGTTGGCGGCCGTGAGCCCGGCCACGACGGCCAGGCAGAGGACGACGGCACCGAGCACGATCAGGACCGCTCCCATGGCGCCGTCGTTCACGGCACCGGCGATGACGAGTCCCGTCGCCGCCGCGGCGCCGATGCCACCGACGATGGCGCCATGGACGGCGGCACGGACCGTCCACCGGTACATGCCGGGGTTGTCCTTCACCAGTCCGTAGCTCGTGGCGGTGAGCTGCTTGCTGTTGCCCCATCGGCTCATGGCGCGTCCTTCCGGTCGTCCGGGCACGATCATGCGCGCCTCCACCGACAGATCGGCCCCCGCACGTGCGTCATGAGGAATTCCGCACCGTCCGGAGGGGGCCCGTGCCGACCCGCACGTGCTGTCGTCGGTCCGAGGGCGCCGACCGGGCCGCCGGACGCGCCGACGGTAGGGTGATCGCGCTCGCCCGGTCAGGGTGGGTGCCGACGAGGGTGTCCCGTACCGGCGGTCGACAAGACGGGCTCAGGAGCGATCATGTCCTGGCTCTTCGTCGTCGTCGCCGGTCTCCTCGAGGTGGCCTGGGCGTCCGTGCTGCCCGCCACCCGCGGCTTCTCCCGCCCGGCCCCGACCGCCCTGTTCGTGCTGCTGCTCGTCGGCAGCATGGCGCTGCTCGGCAAGGCCACCGAGACGCTGCCCGTCGGGACCGCCGACGCGGTCTGGGTCGGCATCGGGGCCACGGGCACGGCGCTGGTCGGAGTGGTCCTGCACGACGAGCCGGCGGATCCCGCGCGGCTGGCGTTCCTGGCCCTGCTCGTCGTGGCGGTCGTCGGCCTCAAGGCCGTGTCGACGCACTGACCCTGGGTCGACCTCCGAATCCGGAGCACCTCTGCGGTGGGACCGCGGTGAACCAGCACCCCACGTCCGCGAGCCCGTGCCATCCGCAGCGGCCGGCCACGCCCGCCCAGTGGCGGAGATGGGCGAGCCGCACCCGGCGCCGCCAGCTGCGGTCGTCGACGAGCTGGCGGACGACATCGTCGAACGGGGCGTCCGTCGACGTCCGTCCCGTCGCCGGCTCCCGGTCCTGTCCGATCCGTGGATCCATGTCGCGTCCCCTCACGCGCTCACCCCCTCGCAGCAGGAGGTTAGGAGCCGATGAGACGGATGTCACGGCTCGGTGAGGAACCGCTCGCTCGCGGTCGGCCGGCGCACCGGCGCCCTCTCAGGTGTGGGCCTCGTCGATCAGCCCCCACGCGAGCGCCGTGGGGGCGTCGATCCGCTCACCGGTCAGTGCGAGCCGGCAGGTGCGGTGCCGACCGATCCGGCGTGTCAGCGAGACCGTGCCGCCGGCGCCGGGGATGAGGCCCATGGCGACCTCGGGCAGGCCGATGCTGACGTCGGGCCCGGCGACGACGTGACCCGCGAACGCCGCGAGCTCGATACCGGACCCCGTGCTCGCACCGTGGATGCGGGCCTCCATGCGACCGGCGACCGAGTGCAGCAGGCGGGCCAGGCTGCGCTCCTGCCGGACGAGATGGGCGACGGCCGGATCGTCGAACGTGCCGAACTCGTCCAGGTCGCCGCCACTGCAGAACGACGGCCCGGCCCCCTCGAGCACGATCCGCCGGATCGACGAGTCGACCCTGGCGAGGACCAGCTGCTCGGCCAGCGCGTCGCGCATGGCCGCATCGAGCGCGTTGCGACGTTCCGGCCGGTTCAACGTCAGGTGCAGCACGTCGTCACGGCGTTCGACGAGCACCGGGCGCTCGGTCCGGGGCACCGGTCGGACCGGCCGCGAGCGGCGCCACTCGCGGAACTCCGTGCCGGCCTGCAGCACCCCGTAGCAGGAGGACTCGGCCAGGAGCCCCGCGTCGACCGACGACCCGTCGGCCACGCGCAGGAGCCCGACGAGCGTGGAGGACGCGACCGGGTTCCGGTCCACCGTGGCGGCCACGATGTCGGCGGCCGCCGGTTCCACCACGACGTCGCACCACACCGGAGGCGTCGCACCGCGGGTCGTGATGCCGACCACCACCGCCGGCAGGCCGTGGGGAGGACCCGGCCCCTCGGCAACGGCGAGGTCCACCGCGTCGAGGTCGACCACCAGCACGCCCGACGCGTCGTCACCCCACGGCAGGCCGGTCCCGGGGTCCGCGACCAGGCGCCGCAGCTCGCCGAGCTCGATCTCCACCGCTCGCATCGCCACGCTCGCTCCGCACGTCGTCACCGGGTCGCCGCACCGACCGACGGCCCGACGGGGCAACAATGGTCCCACGATGGCGGCCCTCCCAGCACACGGCGAGCTCCCAGATGCTGTGCTGCCCGACGACCGTGCGCGCTCCGACGACGCCGGCCGCGCCGAGGTCGGCGTGAACGAGCGGCGGCGTTGGGCGCAGGCCGGCCTGTCGGCGCTCACCGGCGCCGAGCACGGGCCGCCGCTCGATCCGCCGCCGCACCTGGTCCGTCGACTCGACCGCGTGACCGGCCGCATCGCGGCGGCGTCCCGCCAGCTCGGCGACGAGGTGGTGATCGACGGCCTGACCGAGCTCGCCGCCCGTGCGGGACCCATGGCGCTCCGACGCCGCGGCCGGGTGAG
>JAEZAI010000535.1 GCA_023427825.1 Actinomycetes bacterium | reverse complement strand
CGGCACCTGGGCGGTCAAGGAGCGCCGGGAGGGCGGCGGGGCGTCGACCGCCGGGCTGTCGCGTCGCCTGCGCATCGCGGCCGAGCACCTGGGCCCGACCTACATCAAGCTGGGCCAGATCATCTCGAGCGGCGAGGGCCTCTTCCCCGCCGAGCTGGTGGACGAGTTCCGCAAGTGCCGTGACCAGGTGCGCGCCGAGCCGTTCGACGTCGTGCGCCGGGTCGTCGAGGAGGACCTCGGCCGCCGGCTCGAAGAGGTGTTCTCGTCGTTCGACCGCGAGCCGCTCGCTGCAGCCTCCATCGCCCAGGTCCACGTGGCGCGGCTCACCACCGGCGAGGACGTGGTCGTCAAGGTGCAGCGCCCGACGATCCGACAGCAGGTGCAGTCGGACCTCAAGGTCATGTCATGGCTGGCGCCGTTCCTGGTCGGACGCATCCCGGTCGCCGCGCTGGCCAACCCGCCGGCGCTCGTCGAGCTGTTCGCCGAGACGATCCTGGAGGAGCTCGACTTCCGCCTCGAGGCCGAGAACATGCTCGACGTGGCCGAGGTGTTCGCCCAGCTCGGCCAGCGGGGCTGGATCATCGCCCGACCGCACCCCGAGCTCGTCACGCGCCGGGTGCTGGTCATGGAGCGGCTGCACGGCTTCGCCTTCGAGGACCTGGAGTCCATGCAGGCCGCCGGGGTCGACACGCACGAGATCATCCGGATCGGCATGAAGGGCTTCACCGAGGGCTGCATCGTCCACGGCATCTTCCACGGTGACCTCCACGCCGGGAACCTGTTCGTCACGCCCGACGGCCGGATCGCGCTGCTCGACTTCGGCATCACGGCGCGGATGACGCCGCTGCAGCGCTCGGCCTTCCTGCGGATGATGCTGTACGGCGCCATGGGCGACATCCCCGGGCAGGTGACCGCGTTCCGGGACCTGGGCGCGCTGCCCGCGGACACCGACATCGACGAGGTGATCCGCGAACTGGGCCTGGACAAGGCGCCCGTCGACCCGACGACGCTCGACCAGGAGGAGCTCGTCGGCGAGATCCAGCGGATCATCAAGGCGCTGATGGGCATGGGGGCGCGGCTTCCCAAGATCCTCATGCTGTACGTGAAGAACCTGGTGTTCCTGGACGGTGCGATCGCCGTGCTCGCTCCCGACCTGGACCTGGTGGCCGAGGTGGCGTCGCTGTCGACCGGACTGGCCACCACGCACGGCGAGCGCTTCGCGTCGGAGCTCGGCGTGTCGGCCGACGGCTTCTCGGTCGACGAGAGCGCCATCCGCGCCAGCTTCGGCATCGTCGACGACTCGACCGAGGGCGTCACCTACAACGAGCTGCGCCGGCGCCGGGAGACCATCCGCAAGCGCCTCGACCGCCGCTGACGCGCCCGGCGCCGCACGTCACCTGAGGGACGTGTCGGACGGCATCCCGGGGGGGTTCGGGGACGGGGGGTCCGGTCGGGCAGACTGGTGGGTCCCCCGAAACCGGAAGCGCCATGACCTCCACCTCTGCCGAGCCCACCACGGGCACCCACGCCGTGCCCGTCCCGGGCATCCGCAACGTCGCGATCATCGCGCACGTCGACCACGGCAAGACCACGCTCGTCGACGCCATGCTCCAGCAGTCGGGCGCGTTCCGTGAAGGAGCCGAGACCGTCGAGCGCGTCATGGACTCCATGGACCTGGAGCGTGAGAAGGGCATCACGATCCTGGCCAAGAACACCGCCGTGCGCTGGACCGGCGAAGGTCGCGACGAGGTCAAGATCAACATCGTCGACACGCCGGGCCACGCCGACTTCGGCGGCGAGGTCGAGCGGGCGCTGACCATGGTCGACGGCGTCGTGCTGCTCGTCGACGCCTCCGAGGGTCCGCTCCCCCAGACCCGTTTCGTGCTGCGAAAGGCGCTGGCGCTCGACCTGCCGGTGATCCTGGCGGTCAACAAGGTCGACCGGCCCGACGCCCGCATCGACGAGGTCGTCGGCGAGGTCGAGGAGCTGTTCCTGGACCTCGACGCGGACGTGCACCAGCTCGACTTCCCGATCGTCTACTGCAACGCCCGGGCCGGTCGCGCCTCGACCACCAAGCCCGAGTCGCCTGAGGACCTGGACGCAGATCTCACCCCGCTGTTCGAGCTGCTGGTCGACCATCTTCCGGCGCCGACCCACGATCCCGACCACCCGCTGCAGGCGTGGGTCACCAACCTGGACGCCAGCCAGTTCGTCGGCCGGCTGGCCATGTGCCGCATCATCAACGGCACCATCCGCAAGGGCCAGCAGGTGTCGTGGTGCCGGGCCGACGGCTCGGTCGAGCGCGCCAAGATCGCCGTGCTGTACGTGACCGAGACGCACGAGCGCGTGGAGGCCGACTCCGCCGGACCGGGCGAGATCATCGCGGTCGCCGGCCTGGAGGACGTCACGATCGGCGAGACGCTGTCGGACCCCGAGGACCCCCGTCCCCTGCCGGTCATCACCGTCGACGAGCCGAGCCTCGCCATGACGATCGGCGTGAACACCTCGCCGATGGCCGGCCTGGACGGCGACAAGATGACCGCCCGGCTGCTCAAGGGCCGCCTCGACGCCGAGCTCGTCGGCAACGTGAGCCTGCGGGTGCTGCCGACCGAGCGCCCCGACACGTGGGAGGTGCTCGCCCGCGGCGAGCTGCAGCTGGCGGTGCTGGTGGAGACCATGCGGCGGGAGGGCTTCGAGCTCACCGTCGGCAAGCCGCAGGTGGTCACCCGGGAGATCGACGGCACGCTGCACGAGCCGGTCGAGGCCGTGACCATCGACGTGCCCGAGGAGTTCCTCGGCGCGGTCACGCAGCTGCTGGCCTCTCGCAAGGGGCAGATGACCGACATCGTCAACCACGGCACCGGCTGGGTGCGGATGGAGCAGCGCGTGCCGGCCCGAGGCCTGCTCGGCTTCCGCACCGAGTTCCTCACCGAGACCCGCGGCACCGGCATGCTGCACCAGGTCTTCGACGGTTGGGCGCCGTGGTTCGGCGAGATCCGCTCCCGAGACCGCGGTTCGGTGGTGGCCGACCGGCGCGGTCCGGTGACGGCCTACGCGATCGTCGCCATCCAGGAGCGCGCCACGCTCTTCGTCGCCCCCGGCGACGAGGTCTACGAGGGCATGGTCGTCGGCGAGAACTCCCGCGGCGAGGACATGGACGTCAACATCTGCCGCGAGAAGAAGCAGACGAACATGCGCGCCGCCGGCTCCGACAACACCGAGCGGCTGACGCCGCCCAAGGTCCTGTCGCTCGAGCAGGCGCTCGAGTTCCTCGCCGAGGACGAGTGCGTGGAGGTCACCCCCACGGGCATCCGTCTGCGCAAGGTGCTGCTCGATGCCGGCGACCGCGCCCGGGCCGCCAAGGCCCTCAAGCACGCCCGCGCCTGACGCTCCCCGCCCCATCCCACGTCCCGGCGCCCCGCGTTCTGACGACACGTCACGACCCCAGCGGTACTCAGATGTCAGCGGAACGCGCCGGCGGCGCCCGACCGGCGATGCAATCTTGACTGGTTTGGTCGGGAATGGCGCCGTAGGTTGGTGACATGACCACCACCGCCGCCGACCCCATCACCACCTCGAGCGGTCGCACCGGGCTGTTCTCGTTCCCGAACCCGGTCAACGACGTGGCGGCCCGCACGGTCGCCACCGGTGTCGTCCTCATGGCGCTGGCCGTCGCCGCGCTCGGTTGGGGCTGGGTCCTGGTCCCGCTCACCTACGGCTTCGTCGCCCGGGTCCTCACCGGCCCCACGCTCAGCCCCCTCGGCACGTTCGCCACCCGCGTCGTCGCCCCTCGCCTGCCCGACCACGCGAAGTACGTCCCGGGACCGCCGAAGCGCTTCGCCCAGGCGATCGGCGTGGTCTTCTCGCTCACCGGCTCGGTCCTCTGGCTCGCCGGGGCCACCGGTGCGGCCCGGATCGTCATCGCCATGCTCGCCGGCGCCGCGTTCCTGGAGGCGGCGTTCGGGTTCTGCCTCGGGTGCAGGATCTTCGCCCTGCTCATGCGGCTCGGCGTGATCCCCGAGTCCGTCTGCGAGGAGTGCAACGACCTCTCGTTGCGCATCCCGGCGCTCCGCCAGAACGGCTGACCGGCGGTCCGCGGAGGTCGGCGCCCGGAATCGGTAGGGTCCGGGCCGTGCGCCTGGTCATCGCCCGCTGCTCGGTCGACTACGACGGACGACTCACCGCCCACCTGCCCGAGGCCCTCCGCCTCATCATGGTGAAGGCGGACGGCTGCGTCGCCATCCACGCCGACGGGGGCGCGTACAAGCCGCTCAACTGGATGAACGCCCCCAACGTGGTGGTCGAGGAGACCGACCACTGGACGGTCACCAACCCCAAGGGCGAGCGTCTCACCATCCACCTGCACGAGGTCCTCTCGGACTCGTCGCACGAGCTCGGGACGGATCCGGGCCTGCAGAAGGACGGCGTGGAGGCGCACCTGCAGGAGCTGCTCGCAGCGGACCCGACCGTCATCGCCGAGGACCTCACGCTCGTGCGCCGCGAGTTCCCCACCGACATCGGGCCCGTCGACCTGCTGTGTCGCGACGGCGACGGCACCGCGGTCGCGGTCGAGGTGAAGCGCCGCGGCGAGATCGACGGCGTCGAGCAGCTCGTCCGGTACCTGGAGCGCATGGACCGCGACCCCAACCTGCGGGGCGTGCGCGGCGTGTTCGTCGCCCAGGTCGTGAAGCCCCAGGCCAAGGTGCTGGCCGAGGCCCGGGGCATCGACTGGGTCGAGGTCGACTACGACGTGCTCCGCGGCGCCCGCGAGGCGGACCTCACGCTGTTCTGAGCGATTCCGATGACCGGGAGCACTGCGGAGCAGCGTTCCCGGTGGTCAGAATCGCAGTGCAGGTCAGAATCGCAGTGCAGGTCAGGCGTCGAAGGTGACGGCGCCGCTGTCGATGACCACGCGATCGCCCGACGCCAGGGTCCGGAAGACGGCTTGGCCGTCGCCGGTGCGCCACATCTGCACGGTGAGGTCCTCGCCCGGCATCACCGGCGACGAGAAGCGGCCCTCCATGCTGCGGAAGCGAGCCGGGTCCGAGTCGCACAGCTCGTGCAGCAGCGCTCGACCGGCGAACCCGTAGGTGCACAGGCCGTGCAGGATCGGCCGGTCGAAGCCGGCCAGCGCTGCGAACTGCGGGTCCGAATGCAGCGGGTTGCGGTCACCCGAGAGCCGGTACACGAGCGCCTGCTCGGGACGGGTCGTGGAGGTGGCCGAGGCGTCGGGGTCGCGGTCGGGCGCTTCGTTGCGGGGTCCCGACGGGCCGCGGTCGCCGCCCCAACCGCCCTCACCGCGGATGAAGGCGCTCATGACGACGTCGAACAGCGGCTCGGACTCCCCGGAGAGCGTCGCCGTGCTGGTGAGCTCGACCACGGCGCCCTTGCCCTTGTCCCAGATCGCGGTGATCTCGGTGACGGTTGAGATCGTGCCCTCGACCGGCACCTCCCCGTGCAGGACGATCCGCTCCTCGCCGTGCACGAGCATGGCCGGGTTGAACGACCCGATCGACCCGAACGCGCCGCTCACGTCGGGCAGGGTCACGACCATCGTGGGCAGGACCCGTTGGTCGACGCCGATCGAGTTCTCGCTGAAGAACGGCCGCTCGGCCTCGCTCAGCGGGTCCTGGCCGGCACCGACGCCGACCGCGTAGAGGAGCCCGTCCTTGCTCGTCCACGACGACTCGGTCGGCTCGCTCCTGGACCCAACTGCGTCAGGGTTGATCGGCATCTCGCTGTTCTCCTCGCTCGTCTCACTCGTCGATCCGGATCGGAATGGCAGGCTGCGTCACTCCGTGCGGTCCTGGCCGCTCATGTCCGCGGGCGGCCGGGCCCGGCCCAGCAGGTCCTCCAGGACCGGGCCGACCGCGGCGGGGTCCTCGACCGGCGGCGCCGACGGGCCTCGGTGCCAGCCCTCGACCACGGCCAGCATCTGGCCGGACGCCTCGAACACACGGCCGGTGACCTGCGACGACTCCTCGGACGCCAGCCACGTCACCAGCGGCGCGATCCGCCGAGGGTCCATGGCCTCGCGCTGCTCGTCGGACGGCTCGGGACCCAGCCCCTCGGTCAGCCGGGTGAGCGCCACCGGGGCGACGGCGTTCACGGTCGCGCCGTAGCGGGCCAGCTCCATGGAGGCGATGAACGTGAACGAGGCGATGCCGGCCTTGGCCGCCCCGTAGTTGGTCTGGCCGACGTTGCCGTAGATGCCCGACACCGACGTGGTGTTGATCACCCGTGCCACGGGACGGTCGCGCTCGCCTGCCTCGGCCGCCTTGGTCTGCTCGCGCCAGAAGTTGGCGGCGTGGTGCGTGGGGGCGAACGTGCCCTTCAGGTGCACCCGGATCACGTCGTCCCACTCGGACTCCGTCATGTTCACGAGCATGCGGTCCCGCAGGATGCCGGCGTTGTTCACCAGGCAGTGCAGGTCGCCGAACGTGTCGATGGCCGTGCGCACGAGCCGGGCGGCGCCGTCGAAGCTCGCCACGTCGTCCGCGTTCGCGACCGCCTCGCCGCCGGCGGCCCGGATCTCCTCCACCACCTCGGTCGCCGGCCCCGACGTGGGGTTGCCGCTGCCGTCCATCTCGCCGCCGAGGTCGTTGACGACGACCATCGCGCCCTCGGACGCCAAGGTGAGCGCGTGCGCCCGCCCGATGCCCCGGCCCGCTCCGGTCACGACGCAGACGCGCCCCTCGCAGATGCCCATGCTCGACGTCCCCCTGGTGCTCGATCGGACTCCCCCGACCGCGACCGACCACCGCACCCCGGGAGGGCGATCCTGAGAACCGCCCGGGAGGGGTGCCGCGAACCGACCACGGCCGTGTGCGACCCTAGTGCCGTGTCACGCCCCCGGAAGGTGCTCGTCGGCGTCGTTGCCGCGCCGCTGATCGTCATCGCGCTCGTCGCGTCGGCGTGGGCCGTCGACGCCGCCGTGCTCAACCGGGACGCCGTGGTCCGCAACGTGGAGCTCGCCGGTGAGCCCGTGGGCGGCATGACCAAGGCCCAGCTGCGCACGGCCGTCGAGGCCATGGCCGAGGAGTTCCCCGCCACCGAGGTCACGATCGACGGCGGCGACGTCCGCCTGACCACCACCGCCGGCGCGCTGGGCATGTCGATCGACGTGGACCGCTCGGTGCAGCGAGCCTGGGACGTCGGCCGGGCCGACCCGCTGCCCGCCCGCCCCGTGCGGTGGCTCGGCTCGGTCATGTCGCCGCGCGCCGTCGACGCGGCCGTGTCGCTCGACGGCGGCGTGCTCACCCAGCAGCTCGTCGAGCTCGAGGGCGACCAGCGCTCCGACCCGGTCGAGCCCTCCATGACCGCGGACGAGAAGGGCGTGGCCCTCGTCCCCGGCAAGGACGGCATCGAGCTGACCACCAACTCGGTCGCCGCGGCGCTGCCGTCCGGCGTGTCGGACCTGGGGGCGCCGATCACCATCGACGTGGAGCGCGCCGTCACCAAGCCGAAGATGACCGACCAGGCCGTGCAGGCGCTCGTGGACAAGGCGAACCAGGTCACCACCGGCACCATCAAGCTGACCGCCGCAGGCAAGACCTTCGAGATCGAGGGCAAGGACTTCCGACCCGCATTCGCCGTGGTCGTCGGCGGCACCCCCGAGGCCCCCACGCCGCAGCTGACGATGAACGCCGACGCCGTCGCCAAGCTCCTCGCGGACAAGATGCCCGCCGGCTCCGGCAACCCGACCGACGTGCGGTTCGCCATCGAGGGCGGCGTCCCGGTCCCCAAGCCCGGCAAGGACGCCCAGGTGTGCTGCGCCCCCGAGGCGCCGCAGGGGATCGTGGACGCCCTGCTCGCCGGCCACACCGAGGTCGAGCTGCCGACGACGACCATGACCGCCGCCCAGGGCGTGGAGTGGGCCAAGGGTCTGGGGGTCAAGCAGGTGGTCGGCGAGTTCACCACCCGACACCCCGCCGGCCAGCCGCGCGTCAAGAACATCCACACGATCTCCGACGCCACCAGGGGCATCCTCATCGCCCCCGGCGACACGTTCTCGGTCAACCAGTTCATCGGCAAGCGCACGCCCGAGAAGGGCTACGTGCCCGCCCCGGTCATCGAGAACGGCGAGCACAAGGAGGACTTCGGAGGCGGCATCAGCCAGTACGCCACCACCCTCTTCAACGCCGCCTTCTTCGCCGGGCTGGACATCCCCGCCTACAAGGCGCACTCGGAGTACATCAGCCGGTACCCCTTCGGCCGCGAGGCCACCCTCGCCTATCCGAGCGTGGATCTGAAGATCAAGAACAACACCCCGTACGGCGTGGTCATCTGGCCGACCTACACCGACTCGTCGATCACCGTGCAGCTGTGGTCCACGCAGTTCGCCCGCGGCGAGCAGACGGCCCAGAACCCCAAGAGCGGCTGCGGCAAGATCACGACCCAGCGCACCCGGACCTTCGTCGACGGCCACACGGACCAGCAGAACTTCACGGCGAGCTACCGCTGCATCTGACACCCGGACGTGCACCGGCCGCTCGGCCCTAGGCTGGGCCCGTGGACGACGACCCGACGGCGGCACCGATCCGGTACCACGACCGCATGAGCGACGAGGACGCGCTGATGTGGTCGATCGAGAAGGACCCGATGCTCCGCTCGACGATCACCACGGTGATCCTCCTCGAGCGCCCCATCGACCGCGGCACGCTGCGGCGCACCTTCGAGCGACTCACCCGGGTGGTCCCCCGGCTCCGCCAGCGCGTGCGGTCCAACCTCATGTCGCTCGCCCCGCCGCGGTGGGAGATCGACCCCAACTTCGACCTCGACTACCACCTCCGCGCCGCACGGGTCCCCGGCGACGGCTCCCTGCGCGACCTGCTGCGCATGACCCAGCCGATCGCCATGCAGGGCTTCGACCGGGCCCGCCCGCAGTGGGAGTGCACCGCCGTCGACGGCCTGGCCGACGGACGTGACGCGCTGATCCTGAAGTTCCACCACGCGATGACCGACGGCGTGGGCGGCGTCCGGCTGATGCTCGAGCTCTTCGACCTCACACCCGACGCCCCCGAGCGCGCCATGCCGCCCGCTCCCCCGGTCCACGTGCTGAACCAGACCGAGCGCTTCACCGACGCGCTCGGCCACCAGGCCCGCACGCAGGTCGGGCTGCTCAGGGAGCTGACCGGCGCGGGGACCCACGTCGCGACCAGCGCGATCACCGACCCGATCGGCACCTTCGCCAACGCCGCCGAGCTCGCGGCGTCGGCGGCCAGGGTGCTGCGCCCGTCGCCGGCACCGATGTCGCCGATCATGTCGGGGAGGTCGCTGTCCAGCCACCTCGAGGCGCTGACCCTGCCGCTCGACCTGGCCAAGAAGGCCGGCAAGCGGGTGGGCGGCTCGCTGAACGACACCTACGTCACCGGCCTCGTCCGGGGCCTGCAGATCTACCACCGGCGCCACGACGCGTCGCTGCAGGACCTGCGCATGGGCATGCCGATCAACGTCCGCAGCGGCGAGATGACCGACACCGCCGGCAACGCGTTCGTCCCGGCCCGCTTCGAGATCCCGGTGCACGCGCAGGACGTGATCGAGCTCATGCGCACGATCCGGCGCCGGATGATGACCGCCCGGGACGAGCCGGCCAACCAGCTGGTGGAGCCAGTGGCCAACCTGCTCAACCGGCTGCCCACGACCGTCGTCACGCAGGTGTTCGGTTCGATGATGAAGGGCCTGGACTTCCAGGCCTCCAACGTCCCGGGCTCGCCGGTGCCCGTCTACCTGCGCGGCATCCCGGTGGACGCGATCATCCCGTTCGGCCCGCTGGCGGGCGCCGCGTGCAACGTCACGCTCCTGAGCTACCAGAACGACCTGAACATCGGCCTCAACATCGACCCGGCCGCCGTGCCCGATCCCGAATCGTTCATCGAGAGCGTCCGGCTGGGCTATGACGAGGTGCTCGACCTGGCGTGAGCACGTCCGGTCGTCCGGGTCAGGCACCACGGTCCTCACGCCAGCGGGACCGACCACCCCACGACGAGGAGTGCACGAACGATGGAACACCGCTACCTGGGTCGGTCCGGTCTGAAGGTCAGCGCCATCTCCTACGGGAACTGGATCACGCACGGCTCGCAGGTGGACGACGACACGGCGATCGCGGCCGTGCACGAGGCGCTCGACCAGGGCATCACCACCTTCGACACCGCCGATGTCTACGCCGGCACGCGTGCGGAGGCGGTCATGGGCACGGCGCTCGCCGGCCAGCGCCGTGAGGGTCTGGAGATCTGCACCAAGGTCTACTGGCCGACCGGCTCGGGACCGAACGACCGCGGCCTGTCGCGCAAGCACATCCAGGAGAGCTGCGAGGCGTCGCTCCGCCGCCTGCAGACCGACCACATCGACCTGTACCAGGCCCACCGCTACGACCACGAGACGCCGCTCGAGGAGACCATGGTGGCGTTCGCGGACCTCGTCCGCAGCGGCAAGGTGCTCTACATCGGCGTATCCGAGTGGGACGCGGGTCAGATCACCGCCGGCGCCGAGCTGGCGCGGGAGCTGCGCATCCCGTTCATCTCCAACCAGCCGCAGTACTCGCTGCTGTGGCGGGTGATCGAGGCCGAGGTCGTCCCTGCGAGCGTGGCGGCGGGCGTGGGCCAGATCGTGTGGTCGCCGGTCGCCCAGGGCGTGCTGACCGGCAAGTACCTGCCGGGCCAGCCCGTTCCCGAGGGCTCGCGGGCCACCGACGACCAGGGCGGCGCCGACTTCGTCAAGCGGTTCCTCCGCGACGACGTGCTCGAGGCGGTCCAGCGGATGGTGCCGCTCGTCCAGGAGGCGGGGCTGACGATGGCGCAGTACGCCGTGGCGTGGGTGCTGCGGAACCCCGACGTCGGCTCGGCGATCGTCGGCGCCTCCCGCCCCGAGCAGCTCACCGAGAACGTGGTCGCGGCCGGGATCACCCTCGACGACGAC
>JAEZAI010000487.1 GCA_023427825.1 Actinomycetes bacterium | reverse complement strand
CCGGCGAACTACGTTGCATCCATCGCCCTTGGCGGGTAGTTCAACGGCAGAACGCCTGACTTTGGATCAGGAAGATGCAGGTTCGAATCCTGCCCCGCCAGCCATGACGACCTTCCCAGGTGACATGTCCGATCCCTTCGCCACCGACGACTTCGGAGATGCGGCCCCCACGCCGCCCACGTTGGCAGCGGTCGTGCTCGCCGCGGGCGAGGGACGGCGCATGCAGTCCGAGCGGCCCAAGCCGCTGCACCGGCTGTGCGGCCGGCCGATGCTGATGTACGTGCTCGACTCGCTGGCGGCCACCGACGCCTCCCGGGCCGTGATCGTCGTGGGGCACAAGGGCGACTGGGTGGCCAAGAAGCTGCTCGAGCACTCGCACCGCATCGACATCGAGTTCGTGGAGCAGCGCGTGCAGCGCGGCACCGGCGACGCAGCCCTGGTCGGCCTGGTGGGCCTTCCCGACGACGAGGACGAGGGCGACGTGCTCGTGCTCCCCGGCGACGCGCCGCTGCTGCGGCCGGGCACGATCGCCGAGCTGGTCGAGCACCACCGCTCCACGGGTGCTGCGGCCACGCTCCTCACCGCGGTCATGGAGGACCCGACCGGCTACGGCCGAGTGGTCCGGGGCAAGAACGGCTCGGTCGAGCGGGTGGTCGAGGACGGCGACGCCACGCCAGAGGAGCGGGAGATCGACGAGATCAACACGTCGATCTACTGCTTCCGCCGCAGCCTGCTGGCGCCGGCGCTGCGCCGTGTGCAGCCCGACAACTCCCAGGGCGTGTACTACCTGACCGACGTCGTCGCCGTGCTGTCGGGGACCGGCCACCGCGTGGAGGCCGTGATCGCGCCCGACGCCGCGGAGACCCAGGGCGTGAACGACCGGGTCCAGCTGTCGCTCGCGGAGTCCGAGCTGCGGCGCCGCACCAACGAGTCCCTGCTGCGCTCGGGCGGGGCCATGCTCGATCCGGCGGCGGTGTTCGTGGACACGACGGTCGAGGTGGGCCAGGACGTGACCCTGTTCCCCGGCGTGATCCTGCAGGGCGCCACCGTGGTGGGCGACGGCACCGAGCTCGGTCCGAACACCCGGCTGGTCGACTGCACGGTCGGCGACGACTGCGTGATCGAGCAGACCACGGCCCGCTCCACCCGCATCGGCGACCGCTGCACGGTGGGCCCGTACGCCTCGTTCGGCCCCGGCGCCGAACTCCCTTCGGATGTCACGACGGGGCCGTTCTACACTGCGGACACCGCCACCTGATCCGGCGGGGCTGGAGGCGATGTCGGTCATGGAACTGGTCACCAAGAAGCGGCTGACGATGGTGGCCGGTCGCGTCAACCGCGAGCTGGCCGAGGAGATCGCCGAGGCGCTGGGCATCTCGCTGGCGCCCATGGAGATCGCGGAGTTCGCCAACGGCGAGCTGCACTGCAAGTTCGGCGAGTCGATCCGCGGCGCCGACCTGTTCATCTTCCAGAGCCACTGCGCGTACGGCGACCTCTCGGTGAACGACGGGCTGATGGAGCACCTGATCATGGTGGACGCCGCCAAGCGCGCCTCCGCCAAGCGGATCACGGTGGTGGCGCCCTTCTACGGGTACGGCCGCCAGGACCGGAAGGCCGAGGGCCGCGAGCCGATCACCGCCAAGCTGCTCGCCAACATGTTCGAGGTGGCCGGTGCCAAGCGCATCGTCTCGGTGGACCTGCACTCCGGTCAGATCCAGGGCTTCTTCGACGGCCCGGTCGACCACCTCACGGCCATGCCGGTGCTCGTCCAGTGGATGGCGGACAACCTGGGCGACGACCTGGTGGTCGTGTCGCCCGACGCCGGTCGCGTGAAGGTGGCCGAGCGCTACGCCAACGCCCTGCACGCGGACCTGGCCATCGTCCACAAGCGCCGGGTCAAGGGCGCCAAGAACCAGGTCGAGGCCAAGGAGGTCGTCGGCGAGGTCGAGGGCCGCACCTGCGTCCTCATCGACGACATGATCGACACCGCCGGCACGATCGTGGCCGCGGCCGACCAGCTCACCGAGCGGGGCGCGTCGGCCGTGTACTGCGCCGCCACGCACGGCGTGTTCTCTGGCCCGGCCATCGACCGGCTCAAGAACTCGTCGATCGAGAAGGTCGTCGTCACGAACACGCTGCCGCTGCCGCCCGAGAAGCGGATCGACAAGATCGAGGTCCTGTCGGCCGCCGGCATCATCGCGGACGCGATCGACGCCGTCTTCGAGGACACGTCGGTCAGCGAGATCTTCGACGGCCAGAACCAGCACTGAGATCGGACGTCGTCCGCTCTCGGGGGGAGCCGCCTCCGGCGGCGCTCATCGTCGGTTCCGGATGAGCCAGTCCTCGCTGCGCTCGGCGGCTCATCCGGGTTGGCTCGCTTCGCTTGCCAACGAACGGGGTCGTCCCGCCGTGGCCCGCTTCGCTGGCCAACGGAGTTGGGCCCGCGGCTGGCCCCGAACGCTCGCAGCCCGGTAACGTGGCGGGTCGCCCGTCGCCGGGCCGACGTCCGTCGCCGCCCGATCGGGCGCCCAGTTCCGAAGAGTTCGCAGGAGTTCGTCATGTCCGAGGTCACGCTCACCGCCTCC
>JAEZAI010000451.1 GCA_023427825.1 Actinomycetes bacterium | reverse complement strand
GTCGGAACGGGGAGGGTGGGGCGGATGGCGACGACGGCACCGGCGCTCGGGCTCTACGTGCACGTGCCGTTCTGCGCGCGCCGGTGCGGGTACTGCGCGTTCGTCACCTATGCACCCGGCGAGCTGTCGGCGGACCGGACGCACCGGCAGTGGGCCGACGCGGCGGTGGCCGAGGTCGCGGTCGCCGACCGGGAGCTCACGACGATGCGAGGTCCCGACCGACCGCCGCTCACGAGCGTGTTCCTGGGCGGGGGGACGCCGACGGCGGTCGCGCCCGCCCTGCTCGGCGAGGTGCTGGACGAGATCCGCCGGCGCTTCGAGGTGGACGACGGCCTGGAGGTCTCCCTCGAGGCCAACCCCGACGGGCTGGTGGACGGTCAGCTCGACCGGCTGGCCGCGCTCGGCGTGACGAGGGTGTCGTTCGGCATGCAGAGCGCGGTGCCACGCGTCCTCGACCTGCTCGACCGCACCCACGACCCGGACTCGGTGCCGCGGGCGGTGTCGGCCGCTCGGGCCGCCGGCATCGGCAGCGTGTCGCTCGACCTCATCCACGGCACCCCGGGTGAGACCGCGGCGGACTGGGGCCGCACGCTCGACGCGGCGCTGGCCCTGGAGCCCGACCACCTGTCGGCCTACGCGCTCGGCATCGAGCAGGGCACCAAGCTCGCCGCCCGTGTCCGCAGCGGTGCGCTGCCCGCGCCGTCGCCCGACGAGGCCGCGGAGCGGTACGAAGCGCTGTCGTCCCGGGCCGAGGCTGCGGGCCTGCAGTGGTACGAGGTGTCCAACTGGGCCCGCACCCCGGCCGACCGCTGCCGCCACAACCTCCTCTACTGGCGCGACGACGACTGGTGGGGCGTCGGCCCCGGCGCGCACTCCCACGTCGGCGACCGCCGCTGGTGGAACCACGCCGGGCTCGACGACTGGGGCCGAGCGGCGGTGACGGGTGAGGTGCCGGCCGAGGGCTTCGAGCAGCTCACTCCCGAGCAGCGGTCGATGGAGCGCGTGATGCTCGGCATCCGCCTGGCCGAAGGACTACCGCTCGACGCCGTCCCCGAACGCGGGGCGATCGATCGCGTGGTCGGCGACGGGCTCGTCGGGCGGGTCGGCGACCGCCTGGTGCTCACCGACGAGGGGCGCCTCCTCGCCGACACGGTCGTCCGCGCCCTCACGCTCGGCTGAGGCACGATTCTCATGACCTGGAGCACGCCGGAGCGGCGTTCCCGGTGGTCAGAATCGGGGAGCGGGTCGAGCGAGCGGGTCAGAAGGTGGTGGACTCGAGCTCGTAGGCGTCGTGCAGCACCTGCACCGCCCGGTCCGAGTCGTCCTCGGCGATCACGCAGCTGATGCGGATGGCGGAGGTCGAGATCATCTCGATGTTGATCCCGTGGTCGGCCAGCACCTGGAACATGGTCGCGGCCACACCGGGGTTCGACTTCATGCCCGCACCGATCACGCTGACCTTGGCGATCGCGCCGTCGGCCACCACCGAGGTCGCCCCCACCTCGGCGGCCCGCGCCTCGCAGACCGCGAGCGCGGCCTCCAGCTGGTCGTGCGGGACCGTGAACGAGATGTCGGTGACGCCGCCCTCGGACACGTTCTGCACGATCATGTCGACGTTGACCTCGGCGTCCGCGAGCGTGCGGAACAGCGTGGCGGCCACGCCGGGACGGTCGGGCACGCCGGTGACGGTGACCTTGGCCTCCGACTGGTCGGCCTGCACCGCTCGGATGAGCGCGTCCTCCATGGCGGGATCCTCCTCGGTGACCCACGTGCCCGGCTCCCAGGTGAAGGCGGAGCGCACGTGGAGCGGGACCTTGTGGCGATGGGCGTACTCGACGGACCGCATGGCGGGCTTGGGGCACCCGGCGGCGGTCATCTCGAGCATCTCGTCGAACGTGATGCGGTGCATGCGCCGGGCCGACGGGACCACCCGTGGGTCGGTCGTGAACACGCCGGACACGTCGGTGTAGAGCTCGCAGGCGTCGGCCTGCAGCGCGTAGGCCAGGGCCACCGCCGTGGTGTCCGAGCCGCCGCGTCCCAGGAAGGTGACGTCGTGGTCGGTCGACACGCCCTGGGCACCGGCGACCACGGGCACCCGTCCGGCTGCGACCGCGGCGCGGATGCGGTCCGCCTTCACGTCCAGGATCTTGGCGTTGGTGTGGCTGGTGTTCGTGACGAAGCCGGCCTGGCTGCCGGTGTAGCTCTCGGACTCGATGCCGCGGTCTGCCAGCGCCATGGCGACCAGCGCGATCGACTTCCGCTCCCCCGCGGTGATGAGCATGTCCATCTAGCGGCCCGGGCGGTTGCCCGACACCTCGCCCGCCAGGCGCAGCAGCTCGTCGGTCTCCTTGCCCATGGCGGACACGACGAGCACGACGTCGTCGCCGCGCTTGCGACAGCGCGCGACATGGTCGGCCACCTCGCGGATCCGCTCAGGATCACCCACCGAGGTCCCGCCGAACTTCTGGACCAGGAGCGCCACGGCGCCCAAAGGTACTCGGTCGACCCAGTCGCCCCTCCAACCCGATCCGGCGCCACGACGCACGATCCGGCGTCGACGGGTCGCCCGGGAGCGGCGCCCGACGACCTGTGAGGCGTCGCGGGTGCGACCCCGGCGGCAGCCCGGGGTTTGGCTACTGTCGCCCGCCGTGGGAACCAGCGCAGAGAAGCACGCACGTCAGAAGCAGGGCCGCGACACCCGGTTGTCCGAGGCCAAGCGACGGGCCGCGCAGTCGTCGCGGCGTCGCCGGATCGTGACGGCGATCGGCGTGCTGGCCGGGGTGGCGATCATCGTGTCCGGGGTCATCATCCTCACCGGCTCCGACGACGAGACCTCGTCGAGCACCACCACGACGGTCGCCGACGGCTCGACCACGACCGCGCCGTCCGACGCCGCCGAGCTCACCCGCCCGCCCGAGGGCATCACGCTGGACGCCGAGACCCCGTGCCCACCCGCCGAGGGCACGGCCAAGCGGGTGGAGAAGTTCGCCGGCCCGCCGCCGACGTGCATCGACGCCGACGCCACCTACATGGCGAAGTTCTCCACGACCAAGGGCGACTTCACCGCCGCGCTCAACTCGGCCAAGGCTCCGGTGTCGGTGAACAACTTCGTGGTGCTGAGCCGGTACCACTACTACGACGGCGTGCCGTTCCACCGGATCGTGCCGGGGTTCGTGATCCAGGCGGGCGACGGCGACGGCGACCCCTGGGGCAGCAACGAGCTCGGCTACACGATCCAGGACGAGCTCCCCGCCTCCTCCGACGAGTACGCCGACTACACGCTCGCCATGGCGAACTCGGGTCCCAACACGAACGGCAGCCAGTTCTTCGTCGTGCTGCCGGGCGGCGGGGCCCAGCTCCAGCCGAGCTACTCGCTGTTCGGCCAGGTGGTCGAGGGCCAGGCGGT
>JAEZAI010000443.1 GCA_023427825.1 Actinomycetes bacterium | reverse complement strand
ACCCCGTGGCCGCCCGCACGACGGCCAGGCGTGCCAGCAGCTCGTCGGCCTGGTGCCAGCGGTCGAACACCGCGTCGGCGCCCTGCGTGTGGAGGCCGTCGGCCAGCGCGTCGCTCACCAGCTCGGCCGGCGGGTCGGACCACCGACGCTCGTCGAGCACGATCGCGCCGACACGGCGCCGCACGGTGGCCACGACTTCGCGCCGGCCGCCGTCCCACTCGACGCGCCGGTCCTCCGACGTCCGATCGGCCAGCGCCGCCAGCGCGACCTCGTCGTCGACGGCCACCGCCAGGTGCGTGCTGCCGACCGACCCGTCGGGCCCACGGTCGAGGGCCACCACCGCCAGCCAGCGCGACCGCGCGAGCGGGTGCTCAGCCGGCCGCACCGCCACCTCGCCGCCGCCGACCAGCTGGTAGACGGCCTGGGCGCGGCCCCGTTCGTCGGTCCGGGCCCCGCCGCGGCGTCGGGCCAGACGGTCGCGGTAGCCGGCCACGATCGCTGCGGCCACGTGCACGTCCGGGTCCGCCGCCCCCGCATCCGGGCGAGCGGTACCCGAACGACCCGGGTCGGGGATCCGTCGCCGCCACTCCCGGACGGCATCGCGCACCTCGCGGCGCGCGTCGCCGCGGCGCGCCGACCGCACGCGCTCCACCAGGTCGGTCTCGCCCGGCAGGTCGGCTTCCAGGACCGCCGCCAGCTCGGCCGCGCCCTCCGACCCGAGCGGTCCGTCGAGCGCGGCGAGGACGACCGCTCCCAACCGGGGATGGAAGCCCAGCTCCGCAAGGGCTCGCCCCCGGTCGGTCAGCCGCCCCTCGGGACCGAGCGCGCGCAGTTCGGTCAGGAGCTCGCGGGCGGCGGCGAGGTGCGGCCCGCCGGGCGGGTCCAGGAAGCGCAGCTCGTCGGGCGTGGCGCCCCACGCCGTCACCTGGAGCAGCAACGGGGCCAGGTCGCCGTCCACGATCTCGGGCCGGTCCGCGGCCGGGCGATGGCGCTCCTCGTCGGCCGACCAGAGTCGGTAGCAGGTGCCGGGGCCGGTCCGGCCGGCGCGGCCGCGGCGCTGGTCGGCGCCCGCCATCGAGACCGGTCCGGTGACGAGTCCGGGGAGCGCGGTGGCCGGGTCCACGCGGACCGTCCGTCGCCGCCCGGCATCCACCACGATCCGAACGCCTTCGACGGTGATCGACGTCTCGGCCACCGACGTGGCCAGCACCACCCGTCGACGCCCCCGGTCGTCGGGGCGGAGCGCGGCGTCCTGCTCGGCGGGCGGCACCGAACCGTGCAGCTCGTGCACCACGGTGTCCGGCCCGAGCCCACCCAGCGCGGACCGCGTCCGGCGGATCTCCCCACGCCCTGGGAGGAAGACCAGCACGTCGCCGAGCGCGCCGTCCTCCTCGGGTCCCGCCGCCAGCGCCTCGCGCACGACCGCGGCCACCCGATCCTCGAGGCGGTCGTGCGCCGAGCCCGCCCGGTGGAACGTCCGGACCGGGTGGATCGGCGCCGTCGCCGTCACGACCGGGGCGGGGCCGTCGGCGCCGCCGAGCAGCTCGGCCACCGGGCCGGCGTCGAGGGTGGCCGACATCACGACCAACCGCAGGTCGGGCCGCAGCGACGACCGGACGTCGAGCAGCAGGGCGAGCAGCAGGTCCGCGTCCGTCGAACGCTCGTGGAACTCGTCGAGCAGCACCGCGCCGATCGTGTCGACGCCGGGGTCGGCCTGCAGCCGTCGCAGGAGCAGCCCCTCGGTCACGAGCTCGATGCGGGTCCGCGGCCCGACCGACCGATCGCCGCGCACCGAGTACCCGACCGTGGCGCCCACCCGCCCGGCGCCGGGGAGCGGGCCCGCGATGCGCCGGGCCGCGCTCCGCGCCGCGAGCCGCCGGGGCTGCACCACGACCAGCCGCCGGTCCGCGGCCCACGGCTCGTCCAGCAACGCCGGCGGCACGCCCGTGGTCTTGCCGGTGCCGGGCGGTGCGACGAGCACGGCGACGCCGCGCCGGTCGAGCGCGTCGCGCAGCTGGGGCAGGACCTCGAGGACCGGCAGCGGGGGCGGGGTTCTCCCGGTCAACCGGTTCCGTTCAGCCCGTCTCGCGGGCGCCGGTGGTCGTGTCCACGGCGAGGCGGTGTCCGGAGTCGGGGTCGACGAGCTCCATAGACCCCTGGAGGTGGCAGACCTCGCCCCAGGCAGAGCGGTGTCGGGGGCCGCCGTGCAGCTCGACGGTCGCCCCGTCGACCGTGAACGCGCCGCCGCTCCCGAACCGGAGCCGGCCCGCGGACGGCGACACGTAGTCCACGTCCCAGCCCGCCGGACCCGGCGTCGCGGTCACCTGGGCGCCCGTCACGGCGGCGACGAACGCCGCGAAGGCGGTCTCCGGGTCGGTGCCCCACTCCGAGCGCCGCCCGACCTCGCAGATCCAGACGTTCCTCGGGTCGCCCGGCGCCACCAGGTCGAACGGCTCGTCGAACGTGGTGCTGGAGATGACCGGCCCGCTCCGCCACTCGGTGGGACGGTGCGACCACAGCGCCACGAAGCCGTCGCCCCGGCGCCCGATCGTCCAACCCGCTGCCTGCACGACCTCGTCGAAGCGCTCCTGCGGGAAGAAGGCATGCGTGTACGGCTCGTAGTCGATCGTGAACCCCAGCGTGCTCAGGTCGAGCGGCTCGTAGCCGGGGGAGTAGCAGTGGATCGACACGCGGTCGTGCTGCGCCGAGCGGGGCATCGACGCGGTGCCGGTCCAGTAGCCCGAGTCCTCGCCACGGCCGTCGGTGCCCGGGGCCCCGGTCGGGTGCGTGGTGAACACGAACGCGTCGGCGTCGACGGTGGCCTGCCATGCGTGCGACTGCTCCATGGCGTGCCCGGGCCGGTGGTCCACCACCGACGACAGCATCACGTCGGGGCTGCGCCACGTGACGGTGTGCGGCTCGCCGAGCAGGCCGGCCGCCGTGATCGGCGCGAGCTCGCGGGCCGCCAGCTGCGCGACCGCGGGCTGCTCGGACAGGACGCGCATGGAGCGGTACGACCGGAACAGCGAGGTGTCCCACAGCCGGTACCGGTCGGCGACCGCCAGCGTGGTGGGCAGGAGCTGCCACGCCGTCATGGCCCCCTGCGCCCACCAGAACTCGAGCTCCGACTGGTCGAAGCCGTGGCCGTCGACGGGCTCGGGCCACGGCGTGACCGGCGCGGTCGGATCCAGCGGAAGGCCGTGTCGCTCGACGACGGTGCCCACCCGGTCGCTCACCGCCATGCGAAGCACCACCTCGGGCAGCCGGTAGCGGTCGGTGGCGATGAGGCCCAGGCAGGTGGCGTCCGCGCCGCTCACGTAGCCGACGGGGGTCCCGTCCGCGAGCGCGGTGTCGGCGAAGAGCAGGTTGGCGACCGTGAACGTGTTCGCGTCACGCGCCGTCATCTTGTCCTTCTCGTAGCTCCTGCCCCTGGTGGCGCCGTACACGCCGCGGTGGAGGTGCGCTGCCAGGTCGACCAGGCAGAGGTCGAGGGCGCCGGCCGCAGCGCGCTGCAGCTCCACGTCGTCGGCCGGGCTCAGCTCGATGACCGTGAGGAGCGGGTTCATGTCGAGCGGCAGGTACACGTTGGAGTGCCACTCGCTGAACCCGTAGCGCCCGCGCTCGCGGATCCACTCGAAGATCTTCGGACGGGCCCGCGCCGCGTGCTCCGCGCCGGTCAGCCCCGTCAACGTGAACACCGCGTCGGGCAGAGCGAGGCCCGACAGGTACTCGTCCACGGCGAAGATCAGCCGGTGGTTCTCGGACCAGAACCACTTGTGGTCGAGGCGGTCGGCGGGCAGCGGGTCGTCGTAGCGGTACCGGAACTCCCGCATCCGCTGCTCGATGGCGGCGATCACCGCGGGGTCGACGCGCGGCCCGCCGGTGGCGCCGGCCCGGGCGTCCCGCGCATGGACCCAGTGCAGGTACATCAGCGTGAAGTCGCCCGTGTCGGCCCACGTGTCGAGCTGGGTCCACGCGGCCTGGAGCGACTCCACGGTGACCGCGGAGGGATCCCAGCTGAAGCCGGGGTCACGGCTCGCGCGCAGCTGGTGGAGTGCGATCGAGGTGGGGCTCGACGCGCCCAGCTGCCCCGTGGCGAACTGCAGGTAGTCGCCCGCGCGCGCCTGCCAGGCCACCTCGTCGATCAGGCCCGGCGATCCCGGGACCGCCAGCGGTCCGGGGGCGCCGATCGTGGGCAGCACGCACCCGGGCGGCGGTCCGCCCGGACCGGTCGTCGGCGGCGCGCACGCCGCCAGGATCCCCGCGCCGGCTGCCGCCGTGCCCCCTGCCAGGAACGCCCGCCTGGTCACCATCGCCCAGCTCCCCGTCTGCTCCGCACCCACGCCGGTCCCGCACCGGCCGACGGCGTGCGCCTCAGCGCTCGTCGGGACCGGATCGCAGCACCGTCCCCGGCAGCTCGCCGGTGTGCTCCCCGTGCTCCAGCGCGACCGTACCGTTCACGACCGTTGCGACATAGCCGTCGGCGCGCTGGATCCAGCGGCCGGCACCCGTCGGCAGGTCGTGCGCGAACTCGGGCACCGGCAGCGACAGGCCGTCCCAGTCGATGACGTTGATGTCCGCCGCAGCACCCGGGACCAGCCGGCCACGGTTCGACAGGCCCACGAAGTCGGCAGTGTCCGAGCTGAGGCGCTGCACCGCACGCTCGAGGGTGACGAGGCCGCGGTCGCGGGCCCAGTGGGTCAGGAACCAGGTCGGCTGGCTGGCGTCGAGGATCTGACCGACGTGGGCGCCGGCGTCGGCCAGACCCATGATGATCGTGTCGTCGACGAGCATCTCGGCGATCGCGTCCATGGACTGGTTGAGCAGCGGCCAGTACACGAGCATGCGGCCGTCGGTGCGGTCGCACAGGTCCAGGAACGCCTCCGCCATGGACACGCCCTGCTCGGCGGCCACCGCCGGCAGCGCCGAGCGGGGCTCGCAGTCGTAGCGGGCGATGCCGTCGCGCTGTCCGGGCACGCCGTCCACGCCCGTCACGAAGAAGCGGGCGAGCTCGTCTGCGGTCGGGGCCGACTCGGCCTCGGCGATGAGCCGGGCGCGGGTGTCGGGATCGCGGATGGCGGCCAGCCGGCCGTCCAGGTCCACGTCCCGGAGCGCGGCCCACGACGGGTGGCGGCCGAACGGGGTGGCGGATTGGAGCGAGAACAGCACACCGATCCCGCGGGCCGTCGTCTGCGGGCGGATCATGGCGCCCTCGGCGTTGGCGGCCCGGGCGAGCTCGAGCGCGAGCCGGTGGTGCTCGGGGTTCTCGAACGTGTGCGTGAGGTTGAACGTCACCGGGCGCCCGGTGCTCAGCGCCACGTCGCGCATCCACTCCAGCTCGGACCGGCACCGCGACTCGGACGGACCCTCGCCGTCGAATCGGGGCGCGCTCTCGAAGATGCCCCGCTCCCAGCGGCCCAGCACGCCGGCCAGCGTGAGGAGCTCCTCGCGGTCGGCGAAGGTGCCGGGCACCTGACGGCCGTCGGGCACCTTGTGGCGCAGCGTCCGCGAGGTGGAGAAGCCCAGGGCACCAGCGGCCATCGCCTCGTCGAGCAGACCGACCATCTCCTCGAGCTCGGCGGCCGTCGGGTTGGCGTCGGGGTCCATCGAGCGGTCGCCCATGGCCCAGTAGCGGAGCGCGCAGTGCCCGACCATGCCGCCCACGTTCATGGCGCCGGGCGTGCGCTCCAGGCTGTCGAGGTAGCCGCCGTAGGTCTCCCAGTCCCATGGCAGCGCGGCCATGATCGCCTCGGCGGGGATGTCCTCGACCGACTCCATCATGTCGGCCAGGTACGTGCGGTCCCCCGGCTTGCAGGGCGCGAACGTGACGCCGCAGTTGCCCATCACCACGCTCGTGACGCCGTGCCAGGACGAGCTGGTGCCGAACGGATCCCACGCGACCTGGGCGTCCAGGTGCGTGTGGAGGTCCACGAAGCCGGGAGCGACGACCAGGCCGTCGGCGTCGATCTCACGTGTGCCGGCGCCGGCGGTGCCCGCCTCGACGACGTCGGTGACGATGCCGTCGTCGACCACCACGTCGGCGTCGCGGGCCGGAGCTCCGGTCCCGTCCACCAACCGCCCTCCACGGATCACCAGGTCGTGCGCCATGACCGTGACCCTATTCCTGCGCCGGTCAGGGGACGATGCGGCCCTGGAGGGCCTGGGCGGTCCAGACGACCAACCCGGCGGAGCCCGCGCAGGCGACGAGGATCTCCTTCCACCGCCGGTCGGACCACTGCGCGAGGGCGACGACCAGCGGCACGGCGAGCAGGCCGTACCGGCCGATCGAGTCGATCGTCTGGGCCGCGAGCGCCACGAGCAGGGTCACCACGCTGAACGCGATCCAGGACCACGGCTGGCGCCGCCGGACCGCGACCACCACGAGCACGCACCACAGCACGACGAACGGGACCAGCTCGGTGTCGGTGTTGTGCACGAGGCCCCAGAGGGACTCCGCCGCGCGCACGAACGGGTTGCGGAAGTCGCCGCGGATCGGGCGCTGCTGCTCCCAGGGCGAGAGCCAGTCGCCGGTGGTGCGGGCGATGACGGCCAGCGACGCGACCAGGCCCGCGGGTGCGGCGAGCAACGACGCGAGCGCGGGCAGCACCTTGGGCCGCGGCTTCGCCATCGCCATCTCGATCAGGATCGGCACGCACAGCAGCAGACCGGTCGGTCGCAGCGCCCCCGCCAGCAGCGCCCAGGCGGCGGTCGCCCACCAGTTGCGGCGGTGCAGCGTGAGCAGGGTGCCGGCGGTTGCGAGCAGGGCCAGGCCCTCGGTGTAGGGCCACACGAAGACGATCGCGGCGGGCACCACGGCCACCATCCACGCCGAGCGAAGACCCACCGCGTCGGCCTCGGCCGGGCCCCAGCGGTCGGCGAGCACCTCCCGGGCCAGCTGGGCGAGCACGACCGCGCCGGCCAGGGCGGCCAGGTTGCCGATCACGACGAGCGCGACGTCGTCCCGCCCGAGGAACAGCGGCGACAGCCAGCGACCGAGCAGCGGGTACAGCGGGAAGAAGCGGGTGCCGTCGGCGGCGACGGCGTCGTAGCCGCCGCGGGCGACCAGGTCGTAGAAGTGCGAGTCCCAGGACAGCAGCCCGCGGGGCAGCGGGAAGTCCTGCCGCGCGGAGAGCGCCGGGTCGGGCGTCAGCAGGTGCGCCACCCAGAACCCCAGCGCGACGCAGACCCGTGCCCACAGCCACCCGATCAGGCCGGCCGCGACGCTGCGGCGGACCTCGACGTTCACCGCCGAGCCCGGGTCATGGGGCGGGGAACTCGAGGAGCTGGATGCCCGGCTCGTCCTCGTTGCGGTCGTCGGGCGACACCAGCACCCGGGGCGCGCCCCGGGCCTGGATCAGCGCGGTCTGGATGCCCTCGCACTTGCCCTCGAGCGTCTTGTAGCCCTCGGTGACCGCGTAGAGGAGCGAGCGACCCTCGGCCCGCTCGGTGATGCGGCCGGCCACCTCGGCCGGGTCGATCGCCGCGTTCCGGTCCTCGTAGTCGACCCAGTCGACGAAGCGGGGGTCGTCGAGGCGGGGCACCGCCACGACCTCGACCCGGTCCTCCACGCCCCGGTCGCGCAGGGCGCGCTGCACCGAGGGTCCGTTCTGGTCGGGGCAGGTGACGACGAGCGGCTCCGGGCCGCCGGCAGGGGCGGCGTCGAGCACGCTCACCACGGCGTCGCCGACCTCGCCCGCCTGCGTGCGGATGCGGCCGACCTCGACGAGCACGCCGGTGGCGAACCCGGCGATCACGACGAGCGCCACGAAGCGGCGCCACGCGTCGTTGCCGATGGCGGTCAGGCCCATGGCGACCAGCAGCACGATCAGCGGCACGACCACCGCCAGGTAGCGGGCCGAGAACGCCGAGCGGGCGGCGAAGCTGGCGGCCCACGCGATGGCCAGGGCGACCACCACCACCACGCCCTCGCGTCGCGCCGTCGGGCGGACCCGCCAGCCCAGCTCCACCCGACCGGCGGCGTTCGTGACGCCGAACAGGCCGAGCGCCATGAGGCCGGCCACGACGTAGGCGGTGAGCTGGGGCTCGGCGACGGCGCCACCGAAGACCTGGATCATGCCGAGCACGCCGAACGCCGCCGGGCGGACCACGTCGCCCCACGGCGTGCCGGTGTGCGCGCTCTGGTACAGCATCGTCGGGAGCCACGGCACGAACGTCAGCGTGCCCACGACGATCGCCGCCGCCAGCCCGAGCTCTGCGTTGCGCCGCGCGGTGTCGCTGCGTCGGTGCTCGACGACGGCCTGGACCAGCAGCACCAGGCCCAGGCTGCCGAGCAGCCAGATGGACCAGTAGTGGGTCCACAGGAGGAGTCCGGCGACCACGGCGGTGCCGATGGCGGTCGACCAGCGGGGCCGCTCCCGGTGGTGGTCGACGAGCAGGTAGCCGACGAGCACCAGCAGCATGACGAGCGAGTACATGCGCGTCTCGGACGAGTACCGGATGGCGAACGGCAGCGCGGCGAGCACCACCAGCGCCGCGGTCGCGGTGCGGCGCGCCCGCACCGGGTCGCGCACGCCGTCGGCGTCGGGGCGGCCGCCGACCCGGAGCC
>JAEZAI010000420.1 GCA_023427825.1 Actinomycetes bacterium | reverse complement strand
TCACCGAGTCGGTCGACGACCACGCCTCCGCGCTCGCCGCCGCGGCGGCCGACCCGGCGGTGCACTCGATCATCGTCGTGGACACCACACCTGGGCCGTTGCCGCCGGCCGAGCTCTCGACGGAGATCCTGTCGACCGCCGCCTCGCGGCGCGCCCTCACGATCGTGGCGGCCACCGTCGGCGGCGAGCGGCCGGCGCGGTTGGTCGCGCCCGACGGCGACGTGGCCGTGCCCGTCTTCACGTTCCCCGACCACGCCGCCAACGCCTTGGGCCGGCTCGCCGCGGTGGGCGAGTGGCGCTCGACGGCCCGTGTCTACGGCGACGACGCGCCGAGCGACGCGGACGGCGACGCCGCACGACAGCTCGTCGAGTCCTGGCGCAACGGCGACGAGGCGGAGCTCGACCACGACCAGCAGGCGGCGCTGCTCGAGTCCTTCGGCCTGTCGATCGCCGACCGGCGCACCGTCCGCACGGCCGACGAGGCGGTGGCCGCCGCGCTCGATCTCGGCTGGCCGGTGGCGCTGAAGGCGCAGCGGCGCGACCGCCGCAAGCGGACCGCGTTGAGCGGGGTGGCGCTGGACATCGCGGACGAGGCCGACCTGCGCAGCACCTGGGCCCGCATGGAGTCCGCCCTGGGCGCGGACGGCATGCTGCCGGCCGTCGTGCAACGGTTCGTGGAGCAGGGACTGGACGTCGCCGTGCGCGTGCAGCGCACGGCCGGCGCCGCCACCGTCGAGGTGGGCCTCGGCGGCCCGGCCGCGGCCTTCGACCCGTGGGAGCTGGGCGTGCTGCCGCTCACGTTGCCCGACGCGTCGGTGATGGTGTCGTCGTCGTCGATCGGCCGGGCCCTCACCGACCCGTTGGCGCGGGTGCCGGTCGTGGCGCTCGTCCACCGGCAGGCCGCGCTCGCCGACTCGGTCGACGAGATCCACCAGATCGTCGCCGACCCCGTGATCGTGTCGGGCCCGACGGCGTTCATCACCGACGTGACGGTCACGATCGGCGCACCCCAGGGCGAGCCCCCGGTCCGCCATCTCGCCTGACGTCGCGGACGGTTCAGCGCTTCGGCTCGCGGGGCAGGCCCAGCACCCACGTCCTCCGACCCCGCCCGACCGCCCATGAGATCGAGCTGGGCCTGCCCGACCGTGCGCCGCGGGTCAGCGCTTCGGCTCGCGGGGCAGGCCCAAAACCCTTTCGCTGATGATGTTGCGGAGGATCGAGGTCGTGCCGCCCATGATCGTGTAGGCGGGGGCGTAGCAGACGTTGCGGGCCACCCGGTCCCAGAGCGTGGCGTCCGCACCGCAGATCCGGGCGCACACGTCGGCGACCCGCTGCTCGAACTCGGTGCAGAACGTCTTGGTCACGGCCGAGAAGCCGGGCGGCGCCTGCCCGAGCACCTCGCGCAGCACCAGCAGCCGGCCGATCCGGTAGCCGGACTCGAGCGCTGCCACCTCCTGGCGCAGCACCGGATCCTCGACCGGCGCCGATCGCACGACGTCCAGGTAGAGCCGCCGGTTCGACACCAGCCGGTCGATGCCGCCCCGCTCGTGCTCCATCTGACGCATGACCTGCTTGAAGCTGCCGTTCTCCGCGCCGATCAGGTGGTCGGCCGGGACCTCCACGCCATCCAGGTGCACCTCGCAGAAATGCGCGTTGCCGGTGGCGTCGACGATCGGGCGGATGTCGACGCCGGGGGAGTGGAGGTCGACGACCAGCTCCGACAGGCCTGCGTGCGGCGGCGCGTCGGGGTCGGTCCGGGCGATGAGGTAGCACCAGTCCGCGTCGGCGGCGCCGGACGTCCAGATCTTCTGGCCCTCGACCACGAAGCGGTCGCCCGCGCGCACGGCCCGCGTCCGCAGCGACGCCACGTCGGAGCCCGCGTCGGGCTCGCTCATGCCGATCGACCAGGCCGAGGTGCCGGCGATGATGTCGGGCAGCCAACGTCGCCGCTGCTCGGGCGTGCCGAACTGCAGCAGCGTCGGACCGATCTGGCGGTCGGCGAACCACGACGTGGCCAGCGGCGCACCCTCGGAGATCAGCGCCTCGAACACGGCGAACCGCTCGAGCGGCGAGCGTCCGCCGCCGCCCTCCTCGACCGGCCACGTCATGCCGAGCCAGCCCCGCCGGGCGAGCTCCAGCGAGAACTCCCGGGACGTCCCGATCAACCACGAGTCCTCCCGCACCGCCAGGCCGGCGGCCACCTGCCGTCCCAGTTCGGCGGCCTCGTCCGCGAGCTGCTGCACCTCGTCCGGCCAGGAGTAGTCCACGGCGGTCATGCTGCCAGCCCGGCGGCATCCGTACGGACGGCGCGGTCACGCCGACCGGAAGGGCGGCCGAATCGGAGGGCAACGACGGGTGCCCGGGGGCGCCGCTGTTCTCAAGCGCCGTGCTCGGGACGCCGATCCACCGTCATGGGAGCAGGAGATCGGAAGCCGAGATGAGGACCTGTCCGCACTGCCAGTTCATCGTCCAGGACGGCGCTGACATCTGCGGTGTCTGCAAGCAGCCTGCGACGGTGCCGGAGCAGCCCGCCGGGCCGTGGGGCGCGACGCCGTCGTTCGACCCCGACGCGCCCGGTCCCGGGGCCGGAACCGCCACCGCCACGCAGGCGCGGCCCGCCACGTTCGTGAACCCGTCGCCGCCGCATCACCCCGTCAACGGCTTGAAGGTCGCGGCGATCGCCGTCGGCGGCGTGGCGCTGGTGGTGATCCTCGGCGTGGTCGCCCTCTCGTTCGTGGGCACCACCGCGTCGACCGACGTCGACCCCGAGGCCGTCGGCTGGACGCCCTACCGGGATCCCGACGGGAGCTTCAGCGTCGAGCTGCCCGGTGCGGTCGAGCCGCTCGACGTGGGATCGGAGAAGGGTCTACCGGCCGGCGTCAGCATCAAGGGGGTCATGTCGCAGACCTCGTCGCACTCGTCGAGCGCCCTCCGCTACGTGCTGCCGCCCGGCACCCCGTACGACCTGGACGGCGGCATCGACGGCGCAGCGGCCAACACCTTCAGCGACGCCGTGATCTCCAACCGCACCTCCGTGGACACGCCGTCCGGTCCGGCGATCGACGCCGAGATCGTCGGCACCGTGGCCACCGGTCAGAAGGGCATCTCGTTCGTGCGGCTGGTCCAGGTCGGCGAGGTGCCGTACATGCTGGTCACGGTCGGCGACGCGTCCTCCAGCCCCGAGCTCGCCGAGCTGCACGAGCGGATGGTCGCGTCGTTCAGCGCCCCCGCCGCACCCTGACGCCTCGGCCCCGACCAGTCGCCCCGAACGGGCGCCCTTGGACGACGCCGGACGGGTCAGCGGCGCTCGATCGGCGTGTAGTCCCGCACCGGGTGGCCCACGTAGAGCTGGCGGGGCCGGTAGATCCGGCTGTCCTGGTCGAGCAGCTCCATGTAGTGCGACAGCCATCCGGCGGTCCGCGGGATGGCGAACAGCACGGTGAACATGTCCATGGGGAAGCCCATCGCCTGGTAGATCAGACCCGAGTAGAAGTCGACGTTCGGGTAGAGCTTGCGGTCCGTGAAGTACGAGTCCG
>JAEZAI010000397.1 GCA_023427825.1 Actinomycetes bacterium | reverse complement strand
CCGGGGGGGGGGGGGGGGGGGGCGCCGCCCGCCCCCCCCCCCCCCCACGCCTCCTCCACCGTGTCCTGCCGCGCGAACAGCCGTGAGTCGCCCTCGATGACGTCGCCGAGCAGCCGCTCGTAGGCCGGCGCGCCGCCGATGGCGTGGCGCTCGTCCACGTCCAGGTCGACCGTCCGGCTCGCCATCTGCTCGCCGGGCACCTTGGCCTGCATCTCGATTCGCAGGAACGAGTCGGGACCGAGCCGGAACCGGAACCGGTTGGGCTCGGGATCGTCGACCGGTCCGGCGAACAGCGGCCGGGGCGGCTCCCGGAGCGTGACGACCGCCTCGGTGGCGGTGAGCGGCATGGACTTGCCGGCTCGGATCAGGAACGGGACGCCGGCCCACCGCCAGTTGTCGATCTCGAGCCGCATGGCGACGAACGTCTCGGTGTCCGACGTGAGGGCCACGCCGGGCTCGTCCAGGTAGCCCTCGTACTGACCCCGCACCACCGACATCGGGTCGACGACCCGCGTGGCCTTCAGCACCTTCGTGTACTCGTCGCGCAGGGCGTCGGCGTCCTCGGAGACCGGCGGCTCCATGGCGAGCAGGCAGAGCATGTGGAGCAGGTGGTTCTGCACCACGTCGCGGAGGGCGCCGACGGTGTCGTAGAACTTGCCGCGGCCCTGCACGTCGAACTGCTCCGCCATGGTGATCTCCACCCGGGCGATGTGGCGGCGGTTCCAGATCGGCTCGAGCAGCGAGTTGGCGAACCGGAACACCAGCAGGTTGAGGACGGGCTCCTTGCCGACGAAGTGGTCGATGCGGAACACCCGCTCCTCGGGCAGGCGGGCGAGCACGATCCGGTTGAGCTCCTCGGCCGACGCCAGGTCGCGGCCGAACGGCTTCTCGAGCACGATGCGTGCGGTGTCGGTGATGCCCACACGAGCGAGGCCCTCGACCACCGTCTCGAACATCGACGGCGGGATGGCCAGGTAGCACACCGCGAGCGTGGCGTCGCCGAGCGCCGTCTTCAGACGGTCGAACGTGTCGTCGGCCCGGTAGTCGCCGGAGATGTAGTCGAGCCGTCCGAACAGGTCGGACAGCACGCTCTCGTCGATGGCGACGTGGGCGTCGATCAGCGAGCTGCGGATGCGTCGCTGCATCTCGTCGAGCGACAGGTCCGAGGACGCCACGCCGATGATCGGTCCGTTGAGGCGCCGCTGCTCGACGAGCGAGTACAGCGACGGGAACAGCTTCTTGTAGGCCAGGTCGCCCGTGATGCCGAAGAGGACGAGGGCGTCGGCGTCGGTCGCGCTCATGGGCGACGACGCTACCGGGCTCCGCGGTCGGCAGGACCGCCACCACCGGACGGTTGTACCGTCGTGGTGGGCGCCCGCCGAGGGGACGGCGGGGCAGGCAGGGGGAGCACGGCGATGGACGGAGCAGGCGGGGCGCGTCGCGTCGACCGACGGAGGTTCCTGCAGGGCTCGGCCGCGCTGGCCGGCATGGCCGCGGTCGGAGCGGGCGCCACAGGGTGCGCCCCGGCGCCGGGACCAGTGGTGCGACGGGGCAACGCGGCGGACGCCGGCTACGACCACATCGTGGTCGTGATGATGGAGAACCGCTCCTTCGACCACTTCCTCGGCTGGCTGCCCGGGGCGGACGGCGTGCAGGCCGGCCTCACCTACGTCGACGGCGAGGGCGTCGAGCACCCGACCCACCGGCTCGCCGAGTACGCCGCGTGCGACATGGCGGACCCCGGCCACAGCTACGCCGCGGGCAAGGTGCAGTTCAACGACGGCGCGGCGGACGGGTTCCTGTTCGACGCGCCCGACACGTTCCCGATCGGCTACTTCGAGCAGGACCAGCTGCTGTTCTGGGGCGACGCCGCGCCGGCGTGGACGGTGTGCGACCGCTACTTCGCCGCCACCATGGGCCCGACGTTCCCGAACCGGTTCTTCGCCCACTGCGGACGCACCGACCGGCTCACGAACACCGTCGAGATCTCGACGCTGCCGACGATCTGGGACCGGCTGGCCGACGCCGGGCTCGAGGGCCGCTACTACTTCTCCGATGCCCCGTTCTCCGCGCTGCTCGGCCTGCGCCACCTCTTCATCACCAGGACCGTGGACCAGTTCAAGCAGGACGCGGCGGCGGGCCGGCTCGCCAACGTCAGCTTCATCGACCCGCGGTTCCTGCTCCCCTGGCCGACCGGGACATCCGCGGACTACCACCCGGTGTCCGACATCCGCGCCGGGTGCGAGTTCCTGCACGAGATCTACGAGGCCGTCACCAACTCGCCCAACTGGGAGCGCACGGTCCTGATCGTGAACTTCGACGAGTGGGGCGGCTTCTACGACCACGTGGTGCCGGAGGAGGCGCCCGACGCCATCGCCGACAGCGCGCTGCGCGGCTTCCGCGTGCCCTGCCTGGTGGCGTCGCCGATCGCCAAGCGCGGGCACGTGGCCCACGGGGTCTACGACCACACGTCCGTGCTCAAGATGATCGAGTGGTCGTGGGACCTGCCGCCGCTGGCGCCGCGCGACGCCGCGGCGAACAACCTGGCCGAGGGGCTCGACCTCGGCGGCACACCGGACCTGGACGTGCACCGCTGGCAGCTGCCCGAGTTCCAGGTCCAGGACTGCAGCGCCACGTGGCTGGACTCGATCTGGAAGCGCGTGGTCGTCAGCGCGCAGACCCAGGGCTTCCCCGTCTGACCGACCACGTCGGTCGATCCCGCCTGATCGACCCGGAACGCGGCACGGCCCCCGGTGCGCGGGGGACGGTGCCGTCGTTCGGAACCTGTCAGGTCAGTAGCTGACCGGGCACCCCACGACGCCCGGCAGCAGGCCGGCCGCGATCGGCCGGGCCAGGAAGCTGCCACCCGTCAGGTGGATCCGATCGCACCCGCCGGTGGACTTCAGGTAGACGTCCGCCTCCAGGTACGTGGGGATGAAGAGGATCGTGAAGTAGAAGCCCACCCGGGTGGCCTTCATGCCCGCCGTCTGGGAGAGGCTCAGACGGGCCGACGCCACGTCGATCGGGCCGAGGCGGAACTTGCCCTGGCCGTTGAGCGACCAGGTCGGCTGGTCCAGGCGGGACGTGAACGACCCGCTGAACTGGATGCCGAGCGGGAAGTTGATGAGGTGGACGCCGCCGGCACCGGTGAGGGTGACCTGCTCGGGGTTCGCCACGACGGAGCCCGAGAAGTCGACGATGCCCCAGGTGTCGAGCAGCATCGAACCGCTCAGCTGGCCCTCGAGCCGCAGCAGCGTGCCGTTCGGGCCGAAGCTGGCGCCGATCGAGCCGACCAGGGTCGCCCGGTTGCCGACGTCGAGTCGGCCGCTGAAGGAGATGTTCAGCGGAGCGCCGTAGCGGCTGGTGACGTTCAGGTTGGCGCCGCTCAGCGTCACGTCGCCCAGGCGGACCTGGCCGGTGATGCCGGCGTTGAGCTCGACGAGCTCGGCCCGACCGTCGGTGATCTCGACCACGCCGGTCAGAGTCGCTGCGAAGCCGGTGTCCTTGAGCTGGGCGTCGAGCTCGAGGCGGGTGGTGTTGCCGTTGGTCTCGACGATGGCCGAGCCCGCCGCCTTGAGCGTGCCGACCTGGAAGTCGCCGGCGACGACCGCACGCAGCTGGCCGCCGATGACCTCGGTGGAGAGCGAGCCCTTCACCGCGAAGGTGGAGCCGTCATCCAGCGTGCCGGAGATCTCACCGGCGCCCTGGAGCTGGAGGAACGGCGTGTAGGCGGTGATGCCGTCCCACACGATCGAGCCGTTGAACCGGACCGTGTTGGCGCCCTGGACGACGTCGAGGACGCCGACGAAGGTGGCCTTGTTGGTGGCGAGCGTGAGCGAGCCGTTGGCCTCGTTCACCTGCAGGTCGCCGACGATGCCGGAGCCGCTGAAGCTGATCGCCGTCTCGGTCGCGTTGCCGTCGATCTTGAGCTGACCCGTGAGGTCGATCTTCTTGCCGCCGGCCTGCGTGCCCTGGAGGCGGGCGGAGATGTCGGCCTTGGCCGAGACGATCGCGCCGGCACGGTCGAACTCGACGGCCACGGAGCCGCTGGCGGTGCTGGGACCGACCTTGATGGTGCCGGCCACCGAGGCGGACACGCCGGCGGTGGGCGACGCCTTGAGGTGGATCGACGCACCGGTCACCGAGACGTCGCCGACCTTGACGTTCGACGCGTTGGCGGTGAGGTCGAGCGACGGCTGACCGTGGGTGACCGTGAGGGTGCCGGAGAACGTGACCGGCGTGACCGTCATGCCCGGGATCGTGAAGCCGGTCGACGACAGCTGGATGGACCAGTTGTCCAGGTCGTTGAGCGTGCCGACGAAGCCGATCGTCGACGTGACGCCCGACAGCGTGATGTTGACGTTGCCGCGGAGCCGGATGCCGAAGGCGCCGTTGAAGATGCCGAGCTCGGCCGACAGCGCGTTGACGGTGACGTTCTCGAGCACCGGCTCGCCGGCGGCGATCTCCTCGCCGGTGACGGCGGCGACGACGTCGGTCTTGCCCTCGTCCAGCTCGGAGAGGACCTCCTCGCCCTCGGCGAGCGTGGCGCCGTCGAGCGCGATCTTGGCGTTCGACGCGGTGCAGCTCGACCCGGTCAACGTGGTGTCGTCGGCGAGCGCGACGACGTCGTCCTTGACCAGGACGGCCTCGGCGTCGAGCGCCGGCGCCTCCTCGACCTTGTCCCACACCTCGCACAGCTGTTGCTGCGGGAGGGTCGTGGGCGTCGGTACGCCGGGTGGGGTGGAGCACGCGGCCACCACCGTGGTGAGCATCGCGAGGGCGAGTGTGGCGGATCCGAGCCGCCGCTTGATCGTGGTCACGGCGTTCCTTCCGAGGGGGTCAGCTGGTGGTGGTGCCGTTGTCCCAGATGCGGAACAGCTGGCCGTTCGGTCCGTTGGTCCCCGCCGGACCCACCTTGCCGACGGCCCCGCTGCCGCCGTCGCCACCGGTGTCGTTGCCGAAGCCGCCGACACCGGAGTTGGCAGCAGCCGCCGCCGCGCCGCCGAGGCCGCCCTGGGCGGTCAGCGCCGGACGGGACTGGGAGCTCGCCGTGTTGGTCAGCGAGCCGACGCCCACGTGGAGCACCGCGATGGACGGGCCACCGGCGCCACCGCCGGCACCGCCACCACCGCCACCGGCGCCACCGCCGCCACCGCCACCGCCACCACCGGCGAGGCAGCACGAGTCGGAGCCGCCG
>JAEZAI010000230.1 GCA_023427825.1 Actinomycetes bacterium | reverse complement strand
GGCAGGTAGGGCCGCACGGACTCCGACGCCTCGGCAGCGCTCACGTTGACGGCGAACGGCACGAAGTCGCCGGCCAGCGCCAGCTCGACCATCTCGGCGATCGTGTCGCCGGCCTTGTCCTGCGCCTCGGCCGTCGACGCTCCCAGGTGCGGGGTGACGACGACCTCGTCGAGATCGAACAGCGGCGACTCGGTGGTCGGCTCGGCGGCGAACACGTCGAGCGCGGCGCCGGCGATCGTGCCGTTCGCGATGGCGGCGGCGAGCGCCTCCTCGTCGACGATCCCGCCGCGCGCGACGTTGATCACGCGCAGCGACGGCTTGGCCTTGGCGAGCATCTCGGCGCCGATCAGACCGGCCGTCTCGGGGGTCTTGGCCAGGTGCAGCGTGATGAAGTCCGACCGCGACATCAGGGTGTCCAGATCGACCAGCTCCACGTTGATCTGCCGAGCCCGGTCGGGCGTGACGAACGGGTCGTACGCGATCAGCTTCATGCCGAACGCCATCGCCCGCTGGGCCACGAGCTTGCCGATGCGGCCGAGCCCGATGATCCCGAGCACCTTGTCCGAGAGCTCCACGCCCTCCCACTTGGATCGCTCCCAGCGGCCGGCCTTGAGCGCGGCGTGCGCCTGCGGGACGTTGCGGGCCTGCGCCAGCAGCAGCGCCATCGTGTGCTCGGCGGCGGACAGCGTGTTCGACTGGGGTGCGTTGACGACCATGACGCCGCGGTCGGTGGCGGCGGCGACGTCGACGTTGTCCAGACCGATGCCGGCCCGCCCGACCACGATCAGGTCGGTGCCCGCATCGAGCACCTCCTTGGTCACCTTGGTGGCGGATCGGATGATGAGCGCGTGGGCGCCCTTCACGGCGTCCAGCAGCGTCTCGGGCGTGAGGTCCAGCCGGATGTCGACCTCGTGGCCCGCGTCCCGCAGCCGCTGCAGGCCGCCGTCCGCGATCTTCTCGCTCACCAGTACTCGCATGGCGCCCATCCTGCCCGAGGGACCGGGGCGCGGCCAGATGACATCCGCGCCGGAGGGTGCAGCGAAGGCGCCCTCCAGTTCCGTGTCACCGGATGCCGATGAGGGTATGCACGTCCCGACCGCGCCGACCGACAGGGGGCCTCCATGCGAGCAGCGGCACGTCGCCCGGGTGAACGTCCGTCCCACCGCAGCGGGCGGCCCCGCCGGTGGATGCTCGCCGCCGTCGCGCTGTGCGGCGCCGCGGGTCTGGCCGCCGCCTGCGTGCCGCCGGCCACGCCGCCGACGTCGACCATCCCACCGACCGGGGTGGACGTGAGCGTCGCCCAGAGCGTCGGCGGCTTCGCGACCCCGTGGGAGATCGCCTTCCTGCCCGACGGCACCCCGATCGTCACCGAACGACCCGGCCGGGTCGCCGCCGTCGTCGGTGGCGTGCGGAAGGTGGTCGGCACGATCGGCGACGTGGTCGCCTCCGGCGAGGGCGGCCTGCTGGGCCTGGCCGTCGACCCGGCCTTCTCGACCAACCGGTGGATCTACACCTGCTACGACCGTGGCTCGGCGGGCATCGTGTCCGACGTGCGGATCGTCCGGTTCCGGGTGGCCGAGGACCTGGGCTCCCTCACGGACCAGACGCCGATCCTCACCGGCATCCCGGCCGGGTCGGGCAACCGCCACCAGGGCTGCCGGCTGGCGTTCGGGCCCGACGGCATGCTCTGGGCCACCACCGGCGACGCCGCCCAGCCGACGTATCCGCAGGACGTCACGAACATGGCGGGCAAGGTGCTGCGACTCACCGCGGCCGGCGCCCCGGCACCCGCCAACCCCGGCGGGGCCTGGAACCCGTACGTCTACTCGGTGGGCCACCGCAACGGGCAGGGTCTGTCGTTCCGGCCGTCCGACGGCGCGCCGTTCGAGGTCGAGCACGGCACGGGCTGCGACGACGAGATCAACCGCATCGTCGGCGGCGGCAACTACGGGTGGAACCCGGTGGGCTCGGGCTACGACGAGTCCAAGCCGATGACCGACCTGTCGATCCCCGGCGCCATCGCCGCGGTGTGGTCGAGCGGCTGCCCGACGATCGCGCCGTCGGGCGCCACGTTCGTGAGCGGTGCCCAGTGGGGGCAGTGGGACGGCGCCCTCGCCGTCGCCGTGCTCAAGGGCACCCGGCTGCTGTTCGTCCGGATCTCGGGCTCGACGCTGCACGGCATCGACACCCGCCTGACCGACCGCGGCCGGCTCCGCACGGTGCGCCAGGCGCCGGACGGCTCGCTCTGGGTCGCGCAGGACGCGAACCCCGGCGCGTTGCTGCGCCTGGTCCCCACGTCGTAGCCACCGCCGCGGCCGCTGCGCTCCGGTCTGGCAGAGTCAGGGTGGCGGGCGAGTCAGCGTTCGAGCTGGAGCGGCGGCAGGTCGTCGGCCGGCTCGAACCCGAGCACCTCGCCGTAGAACGCCAGCTCGGCCTCGAGCGCGCGCACGATCGTGGCGGCGGAGCGGAAGCCGTGTGCCTCGCCCGGGAACAGGATCAGCGCGTGCGGGATGCCCCCGGCGTGCAGGGCCTCGCGCAGCACCTCGGCCTGCGACGGCGGGACGATCGGGTCCTCGGTGCCCTGCAACAGCAGGACCGGCCGGTCGAGCAGCTCGGCGTGGAAGAGCGGCGACCGCTCCTCGTAGCGAGCGGCCTCCTGCGGGTACGGGCCGACCAGTCCGTCCAGGTAGCGGGACTCGAACTTGTGGGTGTCCGCCGCGAGCGCACGCAGGTCCGTCACGCCGTAGAGGCTGCACGCGGCGGCGAACACGTCGGAGCGGCACGTCGCCTCGAGCGCCGTGAAGCCGCCGGCGGACCCGCCACGGATCACGCACCGGCTCCCGTCGACCCGACCCTGCTCGGCGAGCCACCGGACGGCGGCCACGCAGTCCTGGACGTCCGCCACACCCCACTGGCCCCGCAGGAGGTCGCGGTAGCGGCGGCCGTAGCCCGTGGATCCGCGGTAGTTGACGTCGACCACGGCGAAGCCCCGAGACGTCCAGAACTGCACCGACGGCGAGTACTCGGCCCGGGCGGCCGCGGTGGGGCCGCCGTGGATGCGGACCACGAGCGGCGGGAGCTCGCCGGCCGGGGCCGCCACGCCGTCGCCGCGGGGCGGGTAGAAGAGCGCGTGGGCCTCCTCGCCGTCCTCGGTGGGGAACGTGATGCCCTCGGGCACCGAGATCGAGCCGGCGGCCAGGCTCGGCACCGCGTGGGGACAGCTCGCACGGTGGTCCACCACCCGACCGGTGCGGAGGTCCACCGACCAGGCGGACGTGGGCGGCGCTCCCCCGCCGCCGGCCACGCCCACGACGTGACCGAGCACGGCCAGGTGCTCCACCGACGTGAACCCGCCGGGCGGAGCCGGGAGCGGCGCGAGCGAGCCCGTCGCCGGGTCCCAGACCTGCACGGAGTCCAGGCCCTGGTGGGTCAGCGCGAGCACGACCCGGCCGTCGTCGGTGAACCCGTAGCGGCTGCCGCCGGAGACCCAGCGCGGCTCGCCCACCTCGCCCCCCACGTCGAGCGCCGGTGCACCCCGGTCGCCCGCGCCCTCGTCCGGGAGGCCGGGCGTGTCGGCGCACCGGAGGTGCCACCAGTCCTCGGCGTCGTCGCACCACCACAGGCGACCGTCGGG
>JAEZAI010000194.1 GCA_023427825.1 Actinomycetes bacterium | reverse complement strand
CGCCGAGGCCCGCATCCGCTCGCTCCGCGCCGCGGTCGTGCTGCGCGACCGCTTCGACGCCGCGGCCCCCGCCGAGGTCTCCGGGGCAGGCGTGCTGCGGCTGCTCGTGCGCGCCGCCACGGAGCTCGAGCCGCTGCGCGAGGTCACGCTCCTGCTGTCGCTGCCCGACGAGCCTCGGGTGGCGTGGTCGGTCCGGATGGTCGACGAGGAGCTCGTCCCCGCCGTGCCGGTGCCGGGACGTCCTGGCTGCGTGGCGCTGGCGTCGGGCCGGACCGCCGTCGTGACGTCGTCGCACGAGCTCGGTGCGTGCGAGCACCTCCGCCAGTCGGACGGCGACCAGGGTGGGATCGACGCGGACGGCGGTGTCGCCGCTGACCCGATCGTGGAACCCGCGCCGTTCGACGTCGCCGCCGTGTGCATCCCGCTGTCGCTGGCCGACCGCACGCTCGGGCTGCTGTGCGTGACCGGACCCCCCGGCGAACCGCCCGACGCGGACGACGTCGCCACGCTCGAGCACCTGGTCGCCACGACCGGCCGCCGCCTGGGCGAGCTACGTCGGCGGCGCGGCCCGTCCACCCCAGGGCCGACCGATCCCGTGACCGGGCTGCCCACCGAGATCGCGCTGCGGAGCCGGGCCGGCGAGCTGGCCCGCGCCCACACCCCGTACTGCATGGCGATCGTCCGGGTGGACGGCGCCGAGGACTACCGCACCGAGCACGGTCCGGTGGTCTGGGACGACGCGCTCCGCCTGGTCGCGGACACCACCGGCACGACCCTTCGGCCCGACGACGTCGTGTGCCGTCTAGACGACGAGCGGATCGCCGCGGTGCTGGCCAACTGCAGCACCGTGCAGGCGGCGGCCGCACTCGAACGAGTCCGGGAGTCGTTGGTGCTCGCATTGACCGTCGCCGGCGTCGCGCACTTCACGTGCTCGGTCGGGCTGGTCGACGGGGCACGAGCCACGTCGATCGACGACGCCGTCCGCCTGGCCGACGCGGCCGGCGACGCCGCGCTCCTGCAGGGCGGCAACCGGGTGGTCGTCGCCGACTCGTCGATCACCTGACCGAGATCGCCGAGGATCTGCGGGTGGATCCGGACATTCCTTGTCCGGGCGCGACCCCTATATCCCATGAGGGTCAGCCGAGGAGGTCGACGGGTTCCCGGCCGTCGACGATCCGCTGCACCCGGTCCAGCGCTCCCAGCGCCACCTCGGGCTGCGGCAGCACCCAGAACCGGCCCGTGTTGAGCGCGTCGAGCACCGAGTCGGCCACCGTCTCGGGCGCGGCGCCGTGGTCGACGCCGGCGCGCACGGTGTCGGCCACCTGTTGGGCCACCGGCGACAGGTGCTCCTCTGCCACGCCCGCAGCGGCCAGCGAGTTGGCCGTCATCGGCGTGCGGATGTTGCCCGGGCACACCACCGACGCCTTCACGCCGGGCGCGGCACGGGCCAGCTCGTGGCGCACCGACTCCATGAGCCCCACGACGGCGTGCTTGCTCGACACGTAGGGCGCCAACCCCGGCGTGGCCACCAGCCCGGCACCCGAGGCGACCGCCACCACGTGGCCCACGCCCCGCCGCGTCATGGCCGACAGCGCGGCCCGGACGCCGTGGACGACGCCCCAGTAGTTCACCCGGATCTGGAGCTCCCACTGCTCGATCGGGACCTCCCAGCTCAGGCCCGGCAGCACGACCCCCGCGTTCTGCACCGACACGGTCAGCCCGCCGAGGTCCTCGGCCGCCGTCACGAGCGCGGCGTGGTGCGACGGATCGCCCACGTCGCCGACCGCGGTGATGACCGTGGCGTCCCGGGGCAGCGTGGCCGCTGCTGCGTCGAGCAGCGACCGACTCCGATCCGCGAGCACCAGGGACATGCCTGCTCCCGCCAGCGTGCGCGCCACGGCGGCACCGATGCCGCCTCCTGCGCCCGTCACGACGGCGACGCCGCCCTCCAGTGCGCTCGTCATCACCATGTCCCCCCGGTCCTGCGCGTCGGTCGCTCCACCCTCTCCTGAGGCCCTCTCCCGTGCCACGTCGTCCGGCGAGGCCCACCACCGGAACGCCTTCGGAACCTAGTGCGTCCGGCCGGTACGGTGAACCGCCGTATGCCCGCCACTCCCCCCTCGACCAGCACCCCGGACCCGACCGGCACCTCCGCCGCCACGCCTTCGTCCGCGTCCGGCGCGCCGCGCGCGCTGCGCCCCACCCCCAAGGCCACCCGCACCGTCCCCGACAAGCCGTCCGTCGACGGGCTGGAGGAGCGCTGGGGTGAGCGGTGGGAGGCCGACGGCACGTACGGGTTCGACCGGACGGCCACCCGCGACGAGGTCTTCTCGGTCGACACGCCGCCGCCCACCGTGTCCGGCTCGCTCCACGTCGGCCACGTCTTCAGCTACACGCACACCGACGTCGTCGCCCGCTACCAGCGGATGCGCGGCAAGGCCGTCTTCTACCCGATGGGTTGGGACGACAACGGCCTGCCCACCGAGCGGCGCGTCGAGAACTACTTCGGCGTCGTCTGCGACACGTCGGTCCCGCCCGGGATGCCCGAGCTCGCCGACCCGCCACCGACCAAGCGCCAGGACTTCACCCGTGTCAGCCGGCCCGACTTCATCGAGCTGTGCGAGCGCCTGCTGGTCGTCGACGAGGAGGCGTTCGAGGCGCTGTTCCGGACCCTCGGCCTGTCGGTCGACTGGTCCTACACGTACGCGACGATCGACGAGGCGAGCCGCCGGACCTCGCAGCTCGCGTTCCTGCACGACCTCGCTCGGGGCGACGCGTACTCGCAGGAGGCGCCGTCGCTGTGGGACGTCACGTTCCAGACCGCGGTCGCCCAGGCGGAGCTGGAGGACCGGGAGCGCCCGGGCGCCTACCACCAGCTCGTCTTCCACCTGGCGCCCGGTCCCGACGGCGCCACGCCGACCGGACCCGACGGCTCCACCGACGTCGTCATCGACACCACCCGTCCCGAGCTCGTCGTCAGCTGCGTCGCGCTCGTCGCGCACCCCGACGACGAGCGGTTCCAGCCGCTGTTCGGCTCGACGGTCACCACGCCGGTCTTCGGCGTCGAGGTCCCGATCGTCGCGCACCCGCTCGCGGAGCCCGACAAGGGCACCGGCGTCGCCATGATCTGCACGTTCGGCGACGTCACCGACGTCACGTGGTGGCGCGAGCTCGACCTACCGACCCGCGCCGTCATCGGTCGCGACGGCCGCTTCCAGGACGAGCCGCCCGAGTGGCTGCCCACCGACGAGGCCAGGGAGCGCTACGGCCGCATCGCCCGCAAGGCGGCCGGCGGGGCGCGGGAGCAGATGGTCCAGCTGCTCACCGAGTCCGGCGAGCTGATCGGCGACATCCGCCCGATCCAGCACCCGGTCAAGTTCTACGAGAAGGGCGACAAGCCGCTCGAGATCGTCACGTCACGCCAGTGGTACATCCGCAACGGCGGTCGGTCCCAGGAGCGGCGCGACGAGCTCATCGCCCGGGGCGCAGAGCTCAACTGGGTCCCCGACTACATGCGGCACCGCTACGACAACTGGGTCGGCGGCCTGGCCGGCGACTGGCTCATCTCGCGCCAGCGGTTCTTCGGCGTGCCGTTCCCGATCTGGTACCCGCTCGACGCGGAGGGGAACCCGGATCACGACCACCCGATCGTCCCGGACCACTCGACGCTGCCGATCG
>JAEZAI010000125.1 GCA_023427825.1 Actinomycetes bacterium | reverse complement strand
AGTGCACGATCGACTGCGGGTGCACGACGACGTCGATGTGGTCGTAGTCCACGTCGAACAGCTCGTGGGCCTCGATCACCTCGAGGCCCTTGTTCATGAGCGTGGACGAGTCGACGGTGATCTTGGGCCCCATGCTCCACGTGGGGTGGGCGAGCGCCTCTTCCCGGGTCACCCCGGCGAGGTCCTCGGCGGTGCGACCGCGGAACGGGCCGCCCGAGGCGGTGAGCACGATCCGGGCGAGCCGGCGGGTCCCCTCCCCTGCCCGGAGGCACTGGTGGACGGCGCAGTGCTCGCTGTCCACCGGCACGATCTCGGCGCCCGGCGTGTCCCGGACCGTCCGCACGACGGGCCCCGCGGCGATCAGCGACTCCTTGTTGGCGAGCGCCAGGCGCTTGCCGGCCTGGAGGACCGCCATCGTGACCGGGAGTCCGGCGAAGCCGACCACGGCGTTGACGGCCACGTCGGCCTCGGCGGCGGCGGACGCCATGGCGTCGGGGCCGGCCTCGACTCTGATCCCCGCCGGCACCAGGTCACGCAGCTCGGCGACCCTCGTGTCGTCGGCGACGACCACGATCTCGGGGCGGACCTCGCGGGCCTGCGCCGCGAGCGTGGCGACGTCGGAGCCGGCGCCCAGGGCGACGATCCGGAACCGCTCCGGCTCGGCGGCCACGACGTCGAGCGTCTGCGTCCCGATGGAGCCCGTGGAGCCGAGGAGGGCGACCGTGGTCGCGTGGCTGCTCATGCGCTGGTCATCGTACCGAGGGCCGCACGTCGATCACCGTGCGGAGGTGCGCTCCCCAACAGCGCCCTCAGGGGCGACCCGAACAGCGCGCTCCGGGGCGACCCGAACAGCGCGCTCCGGGGCGACACCCGGGCTCAGCCCCAGATGTCGAACAGCAGCGTGACGAAGTACGCCGTCGGCAGCACGAACAGCAGGGCGTCGAACCGGTCCATGACCCCGCCGTGTCCCGGCAGGATCGACCCGAAGTCCTTGATCCCGAGGTCGCGCTTGACGAACGACTCGCACAGGTCGCCGATCGGGGCCACCACCGCGCACAGCAGGGCGAACACGAACACGCGGAAGATGTCGCCGCCGATGGGGGCGATGTCGAAGACACCGACGACGATCACCGTGACCACCACGGCGACGCCGACACCCCCGGCGGTCCCCTCGAGCGTCTTGTTGGGGCTCGCCGCCGACAGCGGCGTGCGGCCGAAGTAGCGGCCGATGAAGTAGGCGCCGATGTCGTGGCTCACGGCCACGACCACCGCGGCGATGATCACGCCGATGCCGATGTTGGACGTCGCTCCGGCGTCCTCGAGCACCTTGCCGAGGCCCAGGAACAGCGTGGCGAACGAGCCCAGGAAGCCGATCCACATCACCCCGAGCAGCGTGACGCCGAGGTTGCGGACCGAGTGCTCCCCCGGTTGGACCCAGAGGTACCAGAGCAGGCCGAGCACGACGGTCAACGTCAGGACGATCGGGTACGCGTCGAGGCCCGACGTGTAGGTGGCTATCATCAGGCCGACGGTCGAGACCAGGCCGAGCAGCCCGGCGGGCTGGAAGCCACGGGTCTCGACCGTGCCGAAGTACTCGAAGGCGGCGGCACCCACGACCACGCAGGCCAGGACGGTCGTGGCCAGGCCGCCGAGCTTGAAGCAGAGGAGACCGACGGCCACGAGCACGACGCCGACCAGCACCGCGGTGGCCAGGTTGCGATCGCCGCCGACCCCGCCGTCGTCCGACGGCGGACCACCGAAGAAGTCGTCGTCGTCCTGTGGTGCGGGGCGCTGGCGGGTGCGCGTGCGGCGGGCGGGACGGCGCTCCTCGAGCGCCATCTCGTCGTCGTCGGGCGCGAACGCCTCGATCGGGTCCCGGTCCACCTCGGAGTCGAAGAAGAAGTCGTCCTCGGCATCGTCCATGGGGTCGTCACCGCCTCGTAGCGCACCCAACCGCGGGGCGTCGTCGAGCAGGTCGTCGAAGTCGGTCTCCTGGTGGCGCTCGCCCTCGTCGCGCCACCGGGGCGCGGACGCGAAGCTGCCGGTGGGCTCGTCCTCGAGCACGTCGTCGCCGATCACGACCTTGGGCACCTGGCCCGTGGGCGGCTCCGTCCAGTGCGGCAGCACGAACGAGTCGTCGGGTGCGGCGAACGGATCGCCGCCCTCGGCGGGCTCACCGCCCCAGTCGGGCACCTCGTCGACCGGCGCGTACGCGTCGGGTTCCGACTCCCATGCCGGCTCGGGCTCCGGCTCGTCCTCGGCCGGCAGCGCGCGGGCGTGGCCGTAGCCGCGGCTCGACGTGTCGTCGTCGGCCCAGCGCGGCTCGTCGGTGCGGGGCCGGACCACCGGCACCTCGCCGAAGCGGTCGCCCGAGTCGTCCGTGTCGCTCGTGGAGATGCGGACCGTGGGCAGGTCCTCGGCCGCCTCTGGCTGGTCGGGGCGGTCGCCGTAGCGCTTCTCGCCCCGCCGCCGCCGGCGCGCCACGTCCGAGCGGCCGGCCGCCTCGGCGGCCTCCTGGGCGCCGATGATCCGCACCCCCTCGGAGCGCGGCTCCTCCACCCGGCCCGGATCGTCCTGGTCCGTCATCGCAGTCCTCCTACCCAGTCCTCTGGTGGCGCTCAGCCTTCGAGGAGCTCGACGGTCTTCGCCTCGAGCGCCTCGTCGATCGCCGCCTCGTGCTGCTTCGTCAGCTTGTCGAGCTCGCCCTCGGCCCGGCGCAGCTCGTCGGCGGAGATGTCGCCGTCCTTCTCGAGCGCGTCGAGGTCCTTGCGGGCGTCGCGCCTGGCGCCCCGAACGGCGTTGCGGCTGTCCTCAGCCTTGTTCTTGACCAGCCGCACGTACTCCTTGCGGCGCTCCTCGGTCAGCGGCGGGAACGCCAGCCGGATGGCCACACCGTCGTTGGACGGGTTCAGCCCGAGCTGGGAGTCCTGGATGGCCCGCTCGATGCCGGCCATCGCGCCCTTGTCGAACGGCGTGATGACGAGCATCCGCGCATCGGGGACGGAGAAGCTCGCCAGCTGCTGCAGCGGGGTCGGTGCGCCGTAGTACTCGACCGGCAGCTTCTCGACCAGACCGGGGTTGGCGCGGCCCGTCCTGACCCCCCCGAACTCCTGGCGCGCGTGGGCCACGGCCCGTTCCATGTGCTCACCCGCGTCCTCCAGCACCGCCTCGATCAACTCGTCGCTCACGGGGCCAGCCTCCCACAACCGACCACCGGGGGTGAGACACCTGTGTACCCTCGGGGACCCGAGGGTGCACCGGCGTGACCCGGAGCGTTCGCCCCCGTCAGGCGGGCGTGTGCTCCGAACGGCGCAGGTGGACGAACCCCATCACGCACAGCACGGCCATCACCAGCGCGGCGGCGAACGCGGCCCAGGCCGCGTAGCCGGCGATGCGGCCGACGGTCGACCAGGCGTAGCTGGTCAGCAGCAGCCCGCGGAGCGTCTCGCCCTTGAACAGCGTGTCCCGCTGCTGGGTCAGCTTCGTCGCGGTCGCCTGCAGCTCGGCGATCTGCTCGGCCGGGGCCCCCGCCTCCTGGGCGTCGGTGACCGCCTCGCGGGCACCGCGGTCGTCGATCTCCGAATAGGTCTTGCCATCCGCGATGCCCTTGAGATGGCCGTTGATGTAGCTGGCGTAGGCCTCGGCCTGCGACCCGGTCGTCACCTGCTCGCCCGCGAACTCGACGAGGTCGTCCCGCCCCTCGCCGCGCAGCTCGTCGGCCGACGGGAACGTGATGTTCTGCGACGCCAGCTCGCGGTGCACGTAGTCGTCCGCGAAGTTGGCGCCCCACATCAGCAGGGCGCCGGCCACGATGAACGCGACCGTGACGACGGCGCCGATGCCGATGAGGAAGCGGTCGACGCTCCCTCGTTTGACCTGGACGATCCGGTCGGCTTCGACCTGGGGGGACGTGGTGGCCATCGGTGCCTCCTCTCGGCCGACCGCGGCAGCGTGCCGGGGCGGCCCTCAGCGACGACCCTATGACCGTGCAACGGCGCGGCAACAGGGTCCAAGGACCCCGATCCGGCGCAGTCCCGATCGCGAGGGTCGGGAACGGCGCTCGCGATGAAGGGCGCTCAGGAGACGAGGGTGCCGACGGTCTCGCCGGCCAGGATCGGCGCGAGGTTCCGACCCATCAGGTCGAACACGCAGATCGGCAGCTCGTTGTCCATGCACAGCGAGATCGCCGTGGAGTCCATCACCTTGAGGCCGCGGTTGAGCACGTCGATGTAGCTGACCTCGGCCAGGAACTCGGCGCGCTCGTCGACCCGAGGGTCGGCCGTGTACACGCCGTCCGTGCCGTTCTTGCCCATGAGGATGGCGCCGGCGTCG
>JAEZAI010000044.1 GCA_023427825.1 Actinomycetes bacterium | reverse complement strand
GGGGGCGGGGGGGGCGGGGGGGCCGGGCCGTGGGGTCCCTATCCGTGGCCAAAAGAAAACCGGCCACACAGGTGGAGGGTGGGACGCGCACGCCGGAGTCGGCGTGCGCTAGCGAATGATCGCTACGGACCGGGCGACGGAGGTGTGGGACGTGCTGGTCACGCCCGCGAGTGTACCCGCGTCACCCCCGTGTCTCGTAGGCCCCTTCCGTCTCATAGGCTCCGTCGCCATGGCACAGGAGCTCTCCCAGGACGCGCACGACCGGCTGACCGCCGAGCTCGAGGACCTCCGGACGCGGGGCCGGATCGAGATGGCGGACCGGATCGAGCGGGCCCGTGAGCACGGCGACCTCAAGGAGAACGCCGAGTACCACGCGGCCAAGGAGGAGAAGGCCAAGATGGAGGCCCGGATCGCCCAGCTGTTCGGGATCCTGGAGGACGCCGTCATCGTCGAGATCGGCGGTGACAGCGACGAGGTCCGCATCGGGACGATCGTCACGCTCCGCTACGAGGGCGACGACGAGGACGAGGTCGAGAAGTACCTGGTCGGCTCCATCGAGGAGGCGTCGGAGGGCGTGACCGTGATCTCGCCGACCTCGGCACTCGGCGAGGCGCTGATGGGCGCCAAGGCCGGTGACTCGGTGACCTACGACGCCCCGAACGGCTCGCTGACGGTCATCGTCGTCTCGCTGGGCTGAGCGCCGCCGCGAGGGGGGACTGCGCGGTCCCCGAACGGGGAACGTGGACGTTCCATCATTGATGGCGGCGAGGGGGACGCGAGGTCGCCCGGCCCCGATCGAGGAGCGTGCGCATGTTCAAGGGATTCAGGGAGTTCATCACCCGCGGCAACGTGGTGGACCTGGCCGTCGGCATCATCATCGGCGCCGCGTTCGGTGCCGTGGTCACGTCGTTCACCAACGACATCATCATGCCGTTCATCGGTGCGATCGTCGGGAAGCCCAGCTTCGACCAGCTCACGTTCACCGTGGGCGACGGCGTCATTCGCTACGGGGCCTTCCTCACGGCCCTGCTCAACTTCCTGATCATCGCGGCCGCCGTGTACTTCTTCATCGTCGCCCCCATCAACTCGCTCCGGGCGCGCTTCAGCACGCCCGAGGAGGAGGAGATGGCCAAGGAGGACCGGATGATCGAGCTGCTCGAGCAGATCGCCCGCAAGTAGCACTCGGCCGCCGTTTCCGCTCCCAGCGTTCTGTTGCGCGGTCTACGACCTATGGGTCGTAGATCGCGCAACGAAACGGGAGAGGCTCAGTCCGCGGCGACGATCTCGACGGTCGCGCCGAGCTGATCGGCGAGCATGTTGCTGCGAGCGTTCGCCGCGTAGACCTCGAGCGAGAGGTCGGCGTCGGGTTCTCCCACCAGCTCGATCCGCACGTGGTCGTCCTCGTCCTTGACGTTCAGGTGCTCCACCGCGCCGTCGTGGTTGCGGTCCATCCCGATCGCCACCCGGAGCATGGACACCATCGCCCCGACGCGGGCCTGGTCGTCGCTCGACAGCATGGCGAACTCGGGGTGCTTCTCGGCCGGCCGGCCCTTGCGGTGGTAGCGGGCGACCTGGGCGATGAGCTCGATCTCACGGTCGGTGAAGCCCATCAGGTGCTCCGAGTTCCGGATGACGTAGTAGCTGTGCTTGTGGTGGCCGGAGTGGCTGATGAACAGCCCGACGTTGGCCAGCAACGCCCCGGCCTCGAGCAGCTCCCGATCCGCGTCGCCCAGTCCCAGACGGCTGCCGAGCGCGTCGTGCAGCTGCAGGGCCAGGGCCGCCACCTGCACGGAGTGGGCAGGGTCGTCGTCGCACAGCTCGATCAGGTGGTGCACCGACGCCTCGCGCAGCTGCGACAGGTGGTGCAGCGACCCGCCCCGCAGCCGGTGCAGGCCGTCGAGCAGCACGCCCTCGCGCAGCGCGTACTCCGAGATGACGAGCTCGCCGATCCCGAGGGCGTCGCACACCTGCTCGATGACGATCGCACCGCCGAGCAGGATGTCGGCGCGCGCAGAGTCGATGCCGGGCAGCTGGCGGCGCTCCTCGGTGGTGGGCGCAGCGGCCAGGTCGTCGATCACCTTGCCGAGTGCCTTGCGCGTGAGCACGGCGCCGTTCATGGTCTGCGGCGGCGTCTCTCCCGAGCGGGCCAGCGCCATGACGGCCAGCGACTCCGCGGTCCCCGACGACGCCACCGCCACCTCGAACGGCAGGTGCACGGCGTCGCGCAGCATGGGTGCCAGGCGGCCCTTCACGAACTTCCGGCACTCGGCGACGGCCTTGGGGTCGGCCTCGCCGTCCGGGAAGTACGACCGGGTCATCCGCAGCGAGCCGAGCTTGATCGAACGGGCATAGGTGACGTCCTCGCCGCAGCCGAAGACGATCTCGGTGGAGCCGCCGCCCACGTCGACGAGCACCATGTCCTTGTCCCACACCGGCAGCGCCTGCAGCACGCCCAGACGGATGAGGCGCGCCTCCTCGTGACCGGCGATGACCTGGACGTCCACGCCGGCCTCGTCGCGCGCCCGGACCAGGAAGTCGCCGGCGTTGCGGGCCTCGCGCACCGCCGAGGTGGCGACGGCGAACACGGTGGCGTCCAAGCTGTCGGCGAGCTGGCGGCACCGCGTGAGCGTCGCGACGGCACGGTCGATCGCGTCGGGCTCCAGGTGCTTCATCTCGCCCTGACCGGAGCCGAGCCGGACCATCTCCTTGAGGCGGGTGATCACCTCGAAGCGGTCGTTGCCGGCCACCCGCGCCACGACCATGTGGATGGAGTTCGTG
>JAEZAI010000041.1 GCA_023427825.1 Actinomycetes bacterium | reverse complement strand
GCCAAGGACGACGAGCTCGTGGTGTTCGACCGCCCCGCGGGCTCGGAGCGCGACGTGGTGGTGCTCGCCGAGTCGACCGGCGGCACGATCGTCCAACGCCACCCGTCGGGGGTGGTCCGCGTCGCTGGTGACTTCGGCGTCCTGCGCTGGGACGGCCTGGCCTGGCAGCACCAGCCGCCGGTGGGGGACTGGGTGGCGACCTTCGCCAGCTGCTCGGGCCCGACCCAGCTCGAGGTCGTGGAGACGCTGCTCGAGATCGCCGTGCACGACCTCGGCTCCCGGGGGATCGGCGCCATCCTCCTATACCGGCGCGAGCGGCAGGTCGCGGGTCGCTGGGCCGAGGCGAGCCACTACGAGCTCCGGCTGCCCACGCCGCCCGCCCTGCAGGTCACCCGAGCCGCGGACCTTGCGCCGCTGGTGCACGTGCTCGCCCAGATCGACGGTGCCGCCGTGTTCGACGTGGACGGCACGCTGCGCGAGCTCGGCGTCCGGCTGCTGCCCGAACCCGAGACGGAGTCCGCGGTCGAGGGCTTCGGGGGCATGCGCCACACCACCGCGCGTCGCTACAGCGTCGACGAGCCCGACGCGGTGGTGATCGTCGTCAGCGAGGACGGCCCGGTGACCGTCATGCGCAACGGCGCCATCCACGTCGGCGCCTGAGCTGGGGGCGCCTGAGCGGGAAGGTCGCTATCGGGGCAGGTCCGCGACCGCGTGCAACCCCTCGCGGATGACGGTCGACAGCATGCGGACCACGGCGTCCCGGCTGGGCGCGCCGGTCGTCTGCCACGACTCGAGCGTGGCCAGCACCAACCCGTAGATGCCGTCGGTGAGCACCGTGTGCTCGTCCGCGCTCAACGTGGGCGAGGCCACCTCGATCACCGGCCGGATGCGCTCGTGCACCACCTGGACCAGCGCGTTGTCGAGCAGGCCGCGCCGTTCCCCACCCATGGCCACCACGACGAACAGGTACAGCTGGTCCTCGCGCTCGACCAGGCCGACCAGGCCCTCGACCACCACCTCGATGATGCGGGCGACGGTCACGTCGAACGAGCCGTCGGCCTGCGGCGGCCCGATCATGTCGAGCACGACGGCCTGCATGCGGTCGGCGAGCTCGACGGCCACGGCGTCGGCCAGGCCGGCCCGGCTCCCGAACGTGTCGTAGAGGACCGGCTTGGATACCCCGAGCCGTCCCGCGAGCTCCTCGAGCGACTGGTCGGCGCCGTGGGCCCGGACGGCTTCGATGGCGCCGACGGTGAGGTCGCGTCGCCGCTCGGCGCGCTCCTCGTCGGTCAGGCGGGGACGCCCCCGCCGGGACATCGCCGTGCTGCTCACCCCGGTCCGTCCGGTTGGTCGGGATGGTGCCGGCGCCAGGCGGCGAGCCAGTCCTTCACGACCGGTCCGAAGTGGGCGGGGTTGTAGACGTCCTCCTCGGAGGCGAACAGCCCGTCGCCGGCGTACACGAGGCGGGTCCAGTTGGCGCCCTCGTAGATCCGCCCGTCGCCGGGGTCGACGAAGCGGTTCTCGACCTGGCCGACCACCCAGCCCTGTTCGGCATCGATCGTGTACCAGTCCCATGGGAACAGCTGCATCTGGGTGAACGGCCAGACGGTCATGGTCGCCGTGATCCACTCGAGGACCGCCTCCCGACCGTGGAACTCGCCGTAGAGGTGCTCGATGTAGTGGACGTCGGGCACGAAGCAGTCGACCCACGGCGCCCAGTCGCCGGTGCGGCCGGCCTCCTGCGCGGCGGCCACGTAGCGGTCGAAGGCCCCCTGGATCTCCTCCCGAGTGAACCCCATCATCCCCCCTGTCGTTCGCCCCCGGGACCTCCGGCGGTCAGATCTCCGGCAGCGACGGAGCTCGACGTGACAGCTGCGCCACCACGTCCGCGTCGGCCGACGACATGGACGGTCCGTACGCCACCACGTACACGCCCTTGCACCCGCAGTGGCAGGTGAGCGCGAACACCGCCGCCTCGTCGTCGGGGTCGCTCGCGCCCTCGAAGCGGTTCACCGTGTCGATCTGCACCTCGGCCGGCGAGATCGTGTGACCGCAGGGACCGCACAGCAGCAGCCCGCCGTCGATCGCCGAGAACTCGCTCTCCCATCCCTGGGCGGACAGGTCATCGACGGTCTGGGACAGCGACAGCTCGGCCATGACTGCATGTGAGTCGAGCAACCCTGTCCCGTCAAGGACCTGCGCGAACCCGGTTCGGTTGCGACGTCGTGCCGTCCTGCCGGGACTGCGTGCGGTGGTGGCGGGAGGTCCGGCTGGGTGGATCCGCGGACGCGCCTTCCATCGGGGCCCCGGTCGTGGTCCACTGTCCCGGTGAACCTGCTGGACAAGTTGGACTCGCTCGACGCCTACGGCCCCCGGCCGGTGTGGCGGGGCCGCGTCCACCTGGTGGCCGCGCTGGTGGCCACCCCGGCGGCGCTCGTGCTCTTCCTCCTGGCGTCGGGGCCGCTCGCGAAGGTGGCGGTCACGATCTACGCCGCGTCGCTGATCGGACTGTTCGCCGTCAGCGCCTCGTACCACCGCCTGGCCCGGACCGAGACGGCGGTGAAGTGGTTCCGCCGGGCGGACCACTCGATGATCTTCGTCCTGATCGCGGGCACCTACACGCCGCTGTGCCTGCTGGCGCTGCCCCCGGCGTGGGGCATCCCGCTCCTGGTCGTCGTGTGGATCGCGGCGATCGGCGGCGTCATCACCAAGATGACCATGCTCGGCAAGGGGCCCGGCAGTGCGGGGTCGTGGCTCTACATCGTCATCGGCTGGGCCGCCGTCGTGGCCGTGCCCGCGTTGATCACCAGCCTGGACGTGCTCCAGCTCGTGCTGCTGGCGGTGGGCGGCCTGCTCTACACCGTCGGCGCCGTCGTGCTCGGCAAGCGCTGGCCCGATCCGATCCCGCACGTGTTCGGCTACCACGAGGTGTGGCACGCCATGACCGTGGCCGCTGGCTCCTGCCACTTCGCGGTCGTCGCACTCGCCCTCCGCTGAGCCGCCGTCGCCGGCCGGTCGTCCGCCCGAAGTCAGGCGGGGCGTGCGAGGGTCAGCAGGAAGTCGCCGGCGTCGTCGGTCCAGCGCTCGACGACCTCCAGGCCCGCGTCGGTCAGCTCCCGCTCCACGCCGTCGGGCGTGAACTTCGTGCTGATCTCGGTGCGGACGTGCTCGCCGTCGCGCAGGTCGATCACCAGCTCGTCCAGCCGACCCAGAATGACCGACTGGTCGCCGTCGGCGACGAGGTGCATCTCGATGCGCTCGCCCTCGTCGTCCCAGTGGGCCCGATGGCGGAAGCGCGAGCGGTCGAAGTCGGCGCCGAGCTCGCGGTTCATGACGTCGAGGGCGTTCAGGTTGAACGCCGCGGTCACGCCGGCCGCGTCGTCGTAGGCCGCGAGCAGGCGGTCCACGGGCTTGACCAGGTCGGTCCCGAGCAGGAACCAGTCGTCGTCCGAGAGGCTGTCCGCAGCACCGGCCAGGAAGGCGCGTCGCTGGTCGGGATCCAGGTTGCCGATCGTGGACCCCAGGAACGCCAGCACGGCGCCGTCGCCGGTGGGCACGTGGTCGAGGTGACGGTGGAAGTCGCCGACGACCGCCTTGACCTCGACCCCGGGGAACGTGGCCGCGATCGTGCGCGACGCGGCGCGCAGCACCTCCTCGCTCACGTCGAACGGCGCGACCGTGCGCAGGCTGCCGGCGGCGGCCAGCGCGTCGAGCAGCAGCATGGTCTTGTCGGAGGTGCCCGAACCCAGCTCGATGAGCGTGGGCGAGGACGTGAGGCGGGCGATGTCGGCGGCCCGGTCGCGCAGGATCGAGCGCTCGGCCTCGGTGGGGTAGTACTCCGGCAGCCGGGTGATGTGGTCGAACAGCTTGGAGCTGACCTCGTCGTAGAACCACACCGGCGGGATCCACGGCGGCCGGTCCTGCAGGCCCCGGGCGGTCTCGTCCGCGAGGTGGGTGGACCAGTCCGACGGATCCAGGTGGACCGCCACGTCGACCCGACGGTCGAGGTCGTCGAGGTCAGTGTCGTCGAGGTCGATCTCGTGGAGGTCGGCGACTGTGGCCTCGGGAAGGGGGAGGGGAGCGTCGGGCTCAGGCATCGGTCGCCAGTCGCAGGCCGCCGAACTGCCAGCGAGCCGCCGGCGGGAAGAAGTTGCGATAGGTGGGACGGTCGTGGCCGGGCGGCGTGGCGCCGCTGCCGCCGCGCAGCACGTGCTGGTTGACCATGAACTTGCCGTTGTACTCACCGACCGCCCCGGGCGCGGCCCGGAACCCCGGGTA
>JAEZAI010000038.1 GCA_023427825.1 Actinomycetes bacterium | reverse complement strand
GCCGGGTTGAGGATGTCGCCGGCCTCGCCGCCCGTGCAGCAGACCAGCGTGGCAGGGATGCCCTGGGTCTTGTACAACGCGATCGTCGGCGCACCCTTGGACGACTCGTCGTCGGGATGGGCGTGCACCGTGAGCAATCGGAGGGGTTGGGTCACCCGCTCCACGCTACCGGCGACGGTTCACGCCCGACCCGCCACCGACGGGTTCGCGCTCCCGACTGCCGTCGTCGCCCTCGCGCTGGGTCGCAGCACCCGGGCGCCGGGTCGCGACGAGCGCGGCGACACCGACCAACCCCGTGAGCGCACCGGCGCCGAGCGCCGTACGCCACACCGGTGCGGGCGGATCGACGTCGACCCGGTCGTAGGGCGCGCCGAAGGGGTCGGTGTGCTCGTGCCGGCAGGCCGGCCCGAACGGCACGACCTGGAGCGATGCCGACACCGTGGTGCGCTCCATCCCGGGGTCCGGGCACGTCGACGACCCCGCCGGGCCGACCGCGAGCACCGCGGCGCCCAGCGTGGCGACGCACCAGAACAGCCCGGCGACGGCCAGGCCCATGTACGCGGCTCGCGCCCGGCCGGATCCCACGACGCCGATGGTGACAGCGCCCGACCGCAGCGTCGACGGGCGGATCCCCCAGTCGCGGGGGAACTTGTACGCCACGGTCGCCATGGCTGCGTCCGACGTACAAGATCGACGGGGGCCGTCCAACTCGTACGCCACGGTCGCCATGGCGGCGTCCGACGTACAAGATCGACGGGAGCCGTCCAACTTGTACGCCACGGTCGCCGTGATCGCGTCCTACGTACAAGATCGACGGGGGCCGTCCAACTCGTACGCCACGGTCGCCGTGGCGGCGTCCGACGTACAAGATCGAGCGGCGCGCGGCGGCCGGGCCCCTGGACCCGGCCCGTCGAGCCGAGCCCCTGGACCCAGCCCGGACGTCAGCCGCGGACGGTGGCCCGCAGCGGTGCGAGGTCGATCTGACCCGTCGGGTCGTCCTCGTCCTCGACCACGCGCCAGCCGCACAGCTCGGCCAGACGCTCCCGGCCCTCGTGCGGTCCGGTGGCGATGAGGTCGTCGCCGGCGCCGAGCCGGACCCAGCCGCGGGGCCGGTAGAGGTACCGGCTGTCGCGGCGGATCGCGAGGATCCAGAACCCGGGCTCGATGTCGAGCTGCAGCTCGGCCAGCGATTGGCCCTCGACCACCGAGCCGGCCGCCACCGGCACCCGGGTGGCGACCACGTCGGCCTCGCCGAGGGCGATGTTGACGATGGGGTGCACCTCGACGCCGTCGGTGATCAGCCACACCATCTGCGCGGCCTGGTTGCCGATCTCCTCTGCCGCGGCCGCCAGCTGGAGCAAGCCCCGTAGCGGCGACGGGTCGACGTCGTGCTTGGCGGCCCGCAGCACCCACAGCTGCAGGTGGTCCTTCATCTCGTCCAGGCGCTCGGCCAGGTGGTTGACCTCGGCAGCCAGGCCGGCGTCGCGCAGCGCGAGCGCCGAGTAGGCCAGACCGACCGCTGCCTCGGAGACGTCCTTCATCTCCACGAGCACGTCGACGGCGCGGTCCAGGTCGGTCAGCGCGTCGGGCTCGGAGCCTTCGGGCGGCTCCCACGTCGGTGCGGCGGCGAGCTCGTGCAGGCGGGCGATGCCGGCGGGCGAGCCGCGCAGGAAGAGGACGTCGCCGGGGACCAGCACCACGTCGCCGTCGACCTCCTCGATCATCCACGAGCGACCGCGTCGGATGGCCACCACCCGCATGCCGCACTGGACCGGGATCTCCAGGTCCTTGAGCGGCCGGTGGGCCATGTGCGAGCCCTCCCGGATCCACACCCGGTGCGACACCTCGTCCGCGTTGGAGAGGTCCGCGATCAGCTCGTTGGGGATGCCCAGGCGGTGGGTGACGATGCGGGTGATGTCGACCGCCGCGTTGCCGATGCCCTCGATGGCGGAGATCACCTGCAGCACCGACGCCATGCCCTCGGCCTCGGCCGGGCGGCGGACCGCCAGGATGCAGATCGCCCGCATCTCCTGGGTCAGGTCGTTCAGCCGCTCCTCGAGCTCACCGAGCTCGTCGGCCATGCCGGGATCGTTAAAGTAGACGGCCGCGTAGGCCAGGTCGACCATGATCTCCGAGGTGTCCTTCGCCTCGGCGAGCATGGCCTTGAGACTTCGAGGTCGGTCGTCCATATGGGAGAGCAAGGATAGGTCGACCGGTGGTGCGGCAGGCCGGAATCACCGGTTCCGATGTCGATCCTGCGTCACCAGCGCCGGTCGGTGGCGTCAGAACCTGGTGGATGGCTCACATGACGACGGCGAGCTGGCGGACGTCGGCCAGCAGGCGACCGGTCGAGTCCCACACCGAGCCGTGCTCCACCAGGTAGCCGTCGCGGGCGACGGGGCTCGCGAAGCTCACGAAGCACCAGGCCGCCTCCTCGCCGTCGGCGTCCGGTCCCTCAAGCACGTCGGAGGGCCGACCGCGGAAGTGCACGGTGAGATCGACGGTCGGGACGGCCAGCTGCTCGGACGCCCGGCTGAACACCGGCGGCATCCAAGCGTCCGACATGGCGACCAGCACCATCTCGTCGACCTCGGGCGACTCCTCGAGCCGCAGCCAGCCGCCGGTCTCGGCCGTGGCCCCCGGCTCGCCGGAGAACGGCACGCCGCCGAAGCCCCACCGCATCTCGTAGCGGGCGCGCATGGGGATGTCGCGCTCGGGATCGATCGGCGCCGGCTCGATCTCGGACCACCGGGGCACCGGACTGCCGTCGAGCGCACGAGGCAGACCGTCGGTCTCGTCGAACTCGAGTGAGCCCTCGCGCGGCGTGCCCAGCGCGACCATCGCCAGCACGAGCAGCCGCCCGTCCTGGGTCATGCGGGCGGACACGTTGGTGACGCTGCGCCCGGACCGCTCGATCGTGATCTCGACCTCGACGTCGCCCTCGACCGGCGGGCGCAGGTAGTGGAACGTCGCCGAGATCGGTCGGCGGGACGGATCGTCGACCGCGGCGACCACCGCCCGGAGGAGGATCGCGGCGACGTAGCCGCCGTTCGGCCCCATCACGATCCACCAGCTCGGCGAGATGTGCGCGCGGTACCGGCCGTCGCCGAGCGGCTCGACCGCGGTGTCGCGCTCGAACTCGGTACGGCCGTCGCGCACGATCCCTGCGGTGGTGGAGCCGTCGGTCATCGCGCGAACTCCCATCGCCCGCCGTCCCGCGTCGTCTTCAGGATGCGGCGCGCCACCGTGTGGATGTGCACCTCGTCGGGTCCGTCGTAGATCCGGCCGAAGCGGGCGGCGCGGTACATGAGGCTGAGCGGCGTGTCGTCGGTGAGGCCGGCGGCGCCGTGGACCTGGATGGCCCGGTCGATCACGTTGTGCAGCATGCGCGCCCCGACGACCTTGATCGTCCCGATCTCCACCCGAGCCTGCTCCCCCCGGTCGATCGCCGCTGCCGCGTGCAGCGTGAGCATGCGACAGGACTGGATCTCGGCGTACGACTCGAACACGTGCTGCTGCATCAGCTGCTTGGCGGCGAGCGGCTCACCGAACGCGGTCCGCGAGTTGAGGCGGTCGCACATGAGCTCGAACGCCCGCTGGGCCTGACCGAGCCAGCGCATGCAGTGGAAGATCCGTCCGGGGCCGAGCCGTTCCTGCGCGATCACGAACCCGTGGCCGCGGGGACCGAGCAGGTTGGACGCGGGCACGCGTACGTCGGTCAGGCGCAGCTCGCAGTGCCCGCCCCGGATCCCCAGCACCGGTGTCTCGCGCACGATCTCGTAGCCGGGCGTGTCGGTCGGGACGATGATCATCGAGTACGCCAGGTACGGCGACACGTCGTCGTCCTCGGTGCGGCACATGACGGTCGTGTAGGCCGCCCGGTTGGCGCCCGTCGTGAACCACTTGTGACCGTTGATCACCCACTCCTCGCCGTCGAGCTCGGCGCGGGTGCGCAGCTGCGTGGGATCGGAGCTCGCGACCTCGGGCTCGGTCATGGCGAAGCTCGGAGAGACCTCGGACTGGACCAGCCGGGCCAGGTACTGGTCGCGCCACTCGGGCGACGCGTACTTGTTCAGCATGATCGAGTCCTGGAGCGTGTAGGTCCCCAGCGCGATCTGGCCGAACTCGCTGCGGCCCTGCACCTCGTTCACGTACACGTAGTCCATGAACGGCAGCCCGCCGCCCCCGAGCTCCTTGGGGTGCCCGAGCGCCCAGAGGCCCTCGGCCTTGGCCTGGGACTGCAGCGAGCGGATGAGCTCCGTCGCCTCCTCCCCGCCCTCGTGCAGCACGGGCTCGGCCGGCTCCACCCGCTCGCGCATGAACGCCTCGACGTCGTCGCGCACCCCCCTGACCTGCTCCGGCACCTCGAACGTCATGTCGATCCCCCTGGTCTGGTCGCCGTCCGGGTCGGCCCGGTCGGCTGCGGCTGCGCCCCTCGTCCGTACCCGCCCCGTGGGGGCGGATGGACCCGAGTACGTTGGTCGACACGACCCGTCGGGTCGATCGCACACGGACGGCACGTCCGCCGGACGCATCGAGAGGATGCCATGTCACGCAACCCGATCCTGACCGACAAGGCGTTCGGCCTCGAGGGGTCGAGCGGTCCCGGTGGGCTGAGCCCCGCCCAGGAGTGGGAGCGGGCCCAGGGGATGCAGGGCGGTCCCACCGCTCCCCCCGCCGCGGGCCCCGGTGGCTTCAGCGGCGGAGTGCCGGGCGGCGTGAGCACGTCCACGTCGGGCGGCGCGGACGCCGCGCTCGGCTACGGCGGCCGGACGGGCATCCCGACCGCCACCGACGGCAAGGTCATGACGATGGGGGGCGTCGCCGCCGCGTCGTTCGTGCTGTTCGCCTTCCTGTTCGCCGCCGCCATCTTCGGTTGGCAGTCGGTCACCGTCGTCGAGGACCCGCTCGGCCGGGTCGACCAGAACGGCAACCCCATCTTCGCCGCCACCATGCAGCGCCCGTGGCTCCTGTTCGTGGCGCTGTTCGCCGCCCTCGGCCTGGCGATCCTCACGGCGTTCAAGCCGAAGCTCGCCCGCATCACGGGCATCGGGTACGCCGTCTGCGAGGGCTACGTCATCGGCGCGATCTCCGCCTTCTACGGCGCGCAGTTCCCCGGCATCGTCGCCCAGGCCATCGTCGCCACCCTCGGCGTCTTCCTGATGATGCTCGTGCTGTACGGCCTGCGGATCCTGCGGGCCACGCCCAAGTTCGTGAAGGGCGTGATCGCGGCCACGTTCGGCATCGCCGTCGTCTACGGCGTCATGCTCATCGCCAACCTGT
>JAEZAI010000543.1 GCA_023427825.1 Actinomycetes bacterium | reverse complement strand
CCTAGATGATCTGAGAGATTCACTCAATCCCTCATTTCCGTCGACGAGGGCTACAGTTGACGCCGTGACCGATGTCGCACCGACCACCGACGCCCGCCCCGGCACGCCGCGGACGCTGCGCGAACCGGCCCCCGACGGCAAGGGTGCCCAGACCCGCCGGTCGATCCTCGCGGCGGCGATCGAGCGCTTCGGACGCGACGGGTACCGATCCACCTCCGTCGCGGACATCGCCCGGGACGCCGGCGTCGGCGGCACCGTCGCCAACTCCTACTTCCCCAACAAGGAAGCGCTGTTCCTGGCCGCGGTCGACGAGGACGCCGCCGGGGTCATCGACGAGGGCTTCCTGCGAGTGCTCGACGATCCCGACATCGAGGACTGGCAGTCCCGGCTCATCCTCACGCTGGTCGAGGCGGTGGAGCGCCACCCGCTCGCCAAGCGGCTGCTCGCCGGGCTGGAGCCCGAGGTGACCGTGCGCGTGCTCGACATCCCGGCGCTCGCCGAGGTCCGCAAGGTGTGCGCGGAGCGGCTGCGGGCGGACCAGCTCACCGGCTCCGTGCGCCCCGACATCGACCCCGACCGGATCGCCGACGGCCTGGTCAGCATCGTGCTGTCGATCCTCATGTCGGTGGTCCAGCTGGGCCCGACGGTCACCGCGGAGCGCGCGCCCGAGGTGCTGGCGGTCATCGCCGCCGCGATCGACCCGGTCCGCAGCTGACGCACCGCACCGGACTCGGTGCCGAGCAACCAACCAGTGGTCGCGCGTGCCCGAGTTCGCCAGCGCGGCGAGCGATCGACCCGACCCACGCGTCGGGACCACCTCGCAGCGAGAGTGGTACGCGCCGTCCCCATGGGGTATGCCTGTTGCCAGACCTCCGTGACCGCCGTCACACACGGTGACGATGAGGCCACGAAGTGCGATGCGACCCATCTGGAGGGAATCCGTGAACACCGAAACGACCCGTGACGACACGATCGCGACACGACGGCGTCGGCGCCGAGGTCCGATCGTCGCCGTCGCCGTGGCGCTCGCCTTCGTGGCGGCCGCGTGCTCGCCGAGTCCCAACGGCGGCATCGACATCGCGCTCGGCGGCACGATCGCCCTGCCGCCGATCACGACCGATCAGACGCCGCAGACGTTCGACTTCCTCGGCTGCCCCATCGGCTACACGCCCCCGGGGGTCTCGATCACCGGCGCCACCGCCACGATCCCCGGCGTGAACGTGCAGCTGTCGGGCGTCATCACCGTGCCCAACATCCAGGTGCACCTGCCCGCCATCCAGGCGATCCTGCCGGGCATCCTCATCTGCTCGAACAGCGGATCGGGCATCCCGCTCAACCTGCCGCCGGTCGACGTGGTCGTCACGGGTCAGCTCGACCTCGGCACCATGCAGCTGCGGCTGCAGGGTCTGGTCATCACGACCTACATCGACCTGTTCGGGCTGGCCAGCATCCCGATCAACATCCCGCTGGACACGATCACCGTCCAGCTCTGAGGGCACCGACCGGGGGCCGGGTCCGACCGCAGGGTCGGGCCCGGCCCTCGTCGCGTCCGAGCGCCCGTCGAGATCGCCTCCTCGGAGTTCGGCCCGTCCTCAGACCGACGCGGCGGCGAGCTCCTTGGCCCACCGGTAGTCGGCCTTGCCCGAGGGCGACCGCTGGACCCGGTCCACCACGATCCAGGCCTTGGGCAGCTTGTAGCGGGCGATCGAGGCGTTGGCGTGCTCGGCCAGCGCCGCCTCGTCCACCGACGCGCCGTCGTCGAGCTGGACGATCGCCACGACCTCGCTCCCCCAGCGCTCGCTCGGACGGCCGCACACGAGCACGTCGGCCACCTCGGGGTGCGAGATGATCGCCTGCTCGACCTCCTCGACGAAGATCTTCTCGCCACCCGAGTTGATGCACTGAGAGTCACGGCCGAGCAGCTCGATCACGCCGTCGGGACGCCAGATCGCCCGGTCGCCCGGCACCGAGTACCGGATGCCGTCGATCGTGGGGAACGTGGCCGCCGTCTTGGCCGCGTCGCCCAGGTAGCCGAGCGGCACGGCGCCGGTCTGGGCCGACCAGCCGATCCCGTCGTGGCCCGGCTCGAGCACCGCGGTCAGGTCCTCGCTCACGACCGTGGCGCCGGGCCCGGGCTGGAACTCGGCCGCCGACACGCCGCCCTTGGTCGACAGCGTGGAGGCCTGCGCCCCGGTCTCCGACGAGCCCAGCGAGTCGTTGATCATCAGGTCGGGCAGGACGTCCAGGAACTCCTCCTTGAGCGCCGCGCTGAACGCCGCGCCGCCGTTGCCCAGCACGAACAGCGACGACGTGTCGTAGCTCCCCCGGCGGAGCTCGTCGAGCAGCGGACGGGCCATGGCGTCGCCCACGACGACGACCGACTGGATGCGCTCACGCTCGACGAGCGACCAGACCTCGCTCGGGTCCATGTTGCGCGACTGCGGGACGATCAGCGTGGAGCCCGCGTTCAGCATCATGAAGGCGGCCCACTGCGCGGCGCCGTGCATGAGCGGCGGCAGCGTCATCAAGCGGAAGCCGGCGTTGTTGCGGGCCCGCTCCGCGATCTCGTCGTAGGAGCCGACCTCGATCCAGGTCCCCACCTCCTTGCCGCCCATCGCGTTCATGAAGATGTCGTGGGACCGCCAGAGCACGCCCTTGGGCATGCCGGTCGTCCCGCCCGTGTAGACGATGTAGAGGTCGTCGGGCGACGTGGCGAGGCCCGGGCCGGCCGGGTCGGACGCGGCCAGCGCCTCCTCGTAGTCCACCGCCCCGGGCACCAGCGCCTCGCCCGACCCGTCGTCGACCTGCAGCAGCACGGCGATGCGGTCGCGCTCCTCCTCCGACATCGACTCCAGGAGCTCGGCGACGATCGGGGCGAACGTGCCGTGGAAGATCACGCCACGGGCCGACGCGTTCTCGAACAGGTAGCGCAGCTCCTCGGCCACGTAGCGGTAGTTCACGTTGAAGGACACCGCCCGCGCCTTGGCGCAGCCCAGCATGCCCTCGATGTACTCGTTGCCGTTGTAGAGGTAGAGCGCCACGTGGTCCTGGCCGGACTCGTGCGGCGCGAGCTCCGAGCGCTCGGTGTGGCATCCGAGGCCGTGGGCGTGCAGGTACGACGCCAGCCGGCGCGTCCGCTCGGCCAGGTCGGCGTAGGTGAGGCGCCGGTCCCCGAAGATGATGGCCTCGCGATCGGGCACCGCCGCCGCCACGACCTCGCTCACGGTGGCGAGGTCGAACTGCTCTCGATCAGCTGTGTCGGATGTCATGGGCCAACAGTAGCGACGGATCTGACGACCCATCAGACGCGCGGTGCGCCGGTTGGTTACCGTCGATGCCACGGTCGCGACCCTCGACTCCACCGTGAGGACCTTCGGCTCCACCGTCAGGACCTTCGGCCCTGTCCCGTGGGTCGGCGACGCGAGAGCCTGTGACCACGGTCCCCCGCTGCCATCCGAAAGTTCGTGCCCATGCCCATCACCGTGTTCCTGGTCGACGACCACGAGGTGGTCCGTCGAGGCGTGCGCGACCTGCTGGAGGCGTCCGGTGAGGTCACCGTCGTCGGCGAGGCCGGCACGGTCGCCGACGCGCTCGCCGCCGTGCCGGACGCCGCCCCCGACGTGGCGGTGCTCGACGTGCAGCTGCCCGACGGCACGGGCATCGAGCTGTGCCGCGAACTGCGGTCGCAGCGACCCGAGCTCGCCTGTCTGATGCTCACCTCGTTCCCCGACGACGACGCGCTGCTCGACGCGGTCGTGGCCGGCGCCGCGGGCTACGTGCTCAAGCAGGTGCGCGGGTCCGACCTGGTCGACGCCGTCACTCGCGTCGCCGCCGGCGAATCGCTGCTCGACCCCGTGCTGCACCGACGTGCGGCGGGTCGCATCCGCCGGGGCCCCGACGAGGACGAGCGGCTCAAGCACCTCACTCCCCAGGAGCGTCGGATCCTCGACCTGCTGGCCGACGGGCTGACCAACCGCCAGATCGCCGACGAGATGTACCTGGCCGAGAAGACGGTCAAGAACTACGTCTCCAACCTGCTGGCCAAGATGGGGATGAGCCGCCGGACCGAGGCCGCGGTCTACGCCGTGCGGCTGGCCGAGCGCGGCCACTGAGCCGTCACCGCCGAACCGGACGCCACGGCGACGGCGGGGGTACCGTCGGCCCGTGCCACGGCAGTACCGCTCCGAGCGGAACGAGCGCTGGCTGGGCTTCGAGCACCGGCCCGGCGACATCGTCGTCAGCACCCGCTCCAAGTGCGGGACGACCTGGGTGCAGATGGCCTGCTGCGTGCTCGTGCACGGCACCGCCGACCTGCCGGCCCCGCTCTCCGAGCTCTCGCCCTGGCTGGACTGGGAGGTCGAGCCGCTGGAGTCGGTCCGCGACCGCCTGGCCGCCCAGGACCACCGTCGGGTGATCAAGACCCACACCCCGCTCGACGGGCTGCCGCTCGACGACCGTGTCACCTACGTCGTCGTGGGCCGCCACCCGCTCGACGTCGCTGTCTCGCTGCTGCACCACGCCCGGAACATCGATCGCGAACGGTTCGCCGAGCTGACGGGACGCCGGACGGCGCCGCCCGACGGGGCGTCGGAGTCCGAGTGGCTCGACCGGTGGATCGACGACCGCGTCGACCCCGCGGACGAGCTCGACACGCTGGCGGGGAACCTCCACCACGCCGCCGACGCCCACGCCCGGAGCAACGATGTGGACGTCGTGCTCCTGCGCTACGAGGACCTCGAGGCCGACCTCGACGCCACGCTGCGCACGCTCGCGGCCCGGCTGGGCACGACGGTGGACGAGGAGCGCTGGTCGACGCTCGTGCACGCGACCACGTTCGACGCGATGCGCCGCGACGCCCGCAGGACCGTCCCGGACCGGCTCGGCGTGCTGGCGTCGCCCGAGCGCTTCTACCGCTCGGGCCGCTCCGGCGACGGGATCGCCGCGGCGAGCGACGAGCAGCTGGAGCGGTACCGGGCCCGGGTCGCCGAGTCGACCGACCCCGCGGACGAGCTCGACACGCTGGCGGGGAACCTCCACCACGCCGCCGACGCCCACGCCCGG
>JAEZAI010000536.1 GCA_023427825.1 Actinomycetes bacterium | reverse complement strand
GGTCGAGCGGGCGGTCATCGAGGACCGCATGCTGGTGCTGACCACCGCGGACGGCGGCGAGATCAGCTTCGAGCAGGCTGCCGGCGCGACCGTCGAGGGCTGACCGCCGAGCCCTTCGTGGCGCCCTGCGTGGCTTCGTCGGGCCGGGAGCTCGCGTGGCGCCAGAGCGACCGGTAGCTCGGCCAGACCAGCTCGGGCCGGACGTAGCCGGCCGCCTCCAGCTCCCGCTGCAGCTGCGGGAGCTTGGAGAACGGCACTCCGATGTCGACGTGGTGGGCCAGGTGCCAGCCGGTGTTGAACGGCACCATCCAGAACCTGGCCCACACCCCCTGGCGAACGTGGTGCGTGGTCAGCCGCCGATCGGGCGACGCCTCCATGCCGCCGTGCTCGGCGACGGCGCGGAGCCGGTTGAGGACCCGCCACACCGTCATCCACGGCAGCAACCAGAACACGGGGTAGATCCACCAGTGGCCGAGCCCCAGCCACAGTCCGACGAACAGCGCGACCTGCCAGCCCAGGATCTTGAGGGCCAGCGGTCGGGCGGTCGGCGAGCGGACGGCCTTCAGCAGGCCCTTGAGGTTCTTCCACCCGCTGTTGCCGTCGGCGTCCCGCGTGAGCTTGCGCCGCCACGAGTCCCGGGTGATCGGGTAACCGGCGTAGAGCATGAGGTCCGGCTCGTTGGGGCCGAACTCCTCCTTGTGGTGCGCCATGTGGCTGCGCCGGTAGCCGTCGAAGGGGACGAAGGCCGGGTAGGCCAGGAGCCACGCCCCCACCCAGTCGTTGACCTTGCGACTGGTGAACAGCAGCCGGTGAGCGGCCTCGTGGGAGAGGATCGCGAACCGGGCCATGGCCCGGCCCATGAGGAAGAAGGCGGCGATCCAGCCGATGGGATTGCCCCACCAGGCGGCGAGCGCCAGCACGCCGACCGACTGGATCCACACGCCGGCCACGTGGCCGACGTTGGCGAGGTTGGGGATGCGGTACAGCTCCTGGCGGAGCTCGCCGATCGGGCGGCCCGTGGGGCCCAGCCGATCGGTGGGCAGCACGTCGGTCAGCGCCTCGGTGGGCGGCAGCATGGTGCTGGGAGCGCGGAGCGTCGCGGTCACACCGGCACCTTACGCCTGAACGATGGCTGTTTGCAATCCTGTAAGGCCCAGGGGTCGACCTACGGTGGTGACGTGGCGAGCCGATCCGACGTCCCGGGAGACCGTCGCGACCGTGACGAGGCGATGGCCGGCTCCGACCGCCCGCTGACCGCCCGGTCGGTGCTGGCATCGACGCTGCTCGGCACCCATCCGCCCCGGATGCCGGTCCGTGAGCTCGTCCGGGCCGGCACGCTGTTCGGCCTGGAGGAGGGCGCGGTCCGCACCGCCCTGTCCCGCATGGCCACCGCCGGTGAGGCCGACCGGACCGCCGACGGCTCGTACGAGCTCGTCGGCAAGCTCGTGGAGCGCCAGCGTCGCCAGGACGCCGGTCGTGTCGCGACCACGCTCGAGTGGTCGGGCGGGTGGCGTCAGGCGGTGGTCGTCTCGGGTGGTCGCAGCGCAGCCGATCGCGCCGCCCTCCGCCGGTCCATGCAGCGCCTACGCATGGGCGAGCTGCGCGACAGCGTGTGGATCCGGCCCGACAACCTGCCCGCCGACCGGTCGTCCGAGGACCGGGCCGTGGTCGAGCCGTTCACCCGCTGGTTCACCGTGCATCCCGACGACGACTCGGACCTGGTGGCCACGCTCTGGGACCTGCCGGCGTGGCAGGCCCGTGCCATGGAGCTCCGACGCTCGATGGCCGTGCTCGAACGCCGCCTGGTCGCCGGCGACACCGATGCCCTGGCGCCCGGTTGGCTGCTGTCGGCCGCCGTGCTGCGCCACTTCAACGCCGATCCGATGCTGCCGCGCGAGCTGCTCGGACGGCGCTGGCCCGGCGACGCGCTGCGGGCCGACTACGACCGGTACGACGCGACGTACAAGTCCCTCCTGGGCGAGTGGCTCGGACTGGGCCGCGACGGCGAGGCCGACCGGCCCCGCGGCGGCAAGGCGGGCGCGACCGGGCGGTAGCGTGCCGTTCGTGAGCGACGCACCTGCGCCCGACCCGTCCGACGGCCACGGCCACCCCCGCGACGCGGGCACCCACGGGCCGGGTCGGTTCGACGACCGCTTCTACTTCCGCCAGCTGCTGGCCGGGCGGGACTTCGCCGTCGGCGACCCGGTGGCCACGCAGATGGTCAACTTCGCGTACCTGATCGGCGACCGGACCACCGGTGAGTGCGTGGTGATCGATCCTGCCTACGCCGTGGGCGACCTGGTCGACGTCGCGGCGGCGGACGGCATGCGACTCACCGGCGCGCTGGTCACGCACTACCACCCCGACCACTGCGGCGGCTCGATGATGGGCATGCGGATCGAGGGCGCGACCGAGCTCATGGCGGTCGCGCCGGTGCCGGTGCACGTCCAGGCCGACGAGGCCGAGTGGGTGCTCAAGGTGACCGACCTCAGCGCGTCGGACCTGGTGGCCCACGAGGCGGGCGACACCGTCATGGTCGGCGAGATCCCGATCGAGCTCATCCACACGCCCGGCCACACGCCGGGGAGCCAGTGCTTCCTCGTCAACGGGTGCCTGGTCTCGGGCGACACGCTGTTCCTGGACGGCTGTGGTCGGACCGACCTTCCCGGCGGCGACCCCGAGGCGCTCTACCACAGCCTCACCGGCACGCTCGCCCGCGTGCCCGACGACGCCATCCTCTTCCCGGGCCACCAGTACTCGGTGGAGTCCTCCGACCTCATGGGGGACACCCGCGCCCACAACGTGGTGTTCAAGCCCAAGAGCGCGGAGCAGTGGCTGATGATGTTCGGCCCCGGCTGACAGTCCGCGTCCCACGGTCGAGCGGGTGCCAACCTTGGCCGGGTGACCGACCTCGCCGCGGGCCAGCTCCCGGAGCGCCCCGAGGAGCCCAACACCGAGCCGCCCCCGGAGAGCGCGCCGCACATCTCGCTGCGCATGGGCGACGGCCGGGCGCTGCCCCGCTGGTTCTGGCGAGCGATCGTCGCCGTCGCGCTGTCGGTCGCCGCCTACCAGTTCGGTCGCTCGATCCTGATCCAGCTCCAGGGCTTCCTGCTGCTGGTGGCGATCTCGCTCTTCCTGTCGTTCGCGGTCGAGCCGGCGGTCAACTTCCTGGCCGACCGCGGCTGGAAGCGCAGCGTCGCCACGCTGTTCTGCTTCCTCGTCCTGTTCGTGGTCGGAGGCCTCTTCCTCTTCGTGATGGGCGACCTGGTGGTCACGCAGGTCCAGGACCTGGTGGACAACGCTCCGAACTACCTCGAGGACTCCACCAAGTGGATCAACGACACGTTCGACACGGACATCACGACCGATGACATCACCGCGCAGATCGAGAGCTACCAGGACGACCTGACCGACGTCGCCACCAACCTCGGTGGCCGCGTCCTGGCGGTCACCGGCACGCTCGTCGGACTCATCTTCCAGGCGTTCACGATCGGGCTGTTCAGCTACTACATGACGTCGCAGGGACCGCAGCTGCGCCGCAACGTCTGCTCCGTACTGCCCGAGCGCAACCAGCGGACCGTGCTGCTGCTGTGGGAGCTCGCGATCCAGAAGACGGGCGGCTGGATCTACTCCCGCCTGCTGCTCGCGGTGCTGTCGTCGGCGTTCACCTGGCTGTTCCTGACGATCGTCGGCGTCCCCTCGCCGCTCGCGCTCGCGCTGTGGGTCGGCCTCATCAGCCAGTTCATCCCCGCGATCGGCACCTACCTGGCCGGCGCGTTGCCGGTGCTGATCGCCCTGCTCAACGATCCGATCGACGCCATCTGGGTCCTGGGCTTCATCCTCGTCTACCAGCAGATCGAGAACTACCTCCTGGCGCCCAAGATCACGGCGCAGACGATGGACCTCCACCCGGCCGTGGCGTTCGGTGCCGCGATCGTCGGCGGCACGCTGCTCGGACCGATGGGGGCGATCATGGCCCTGCCCGCCGCCGGTGTCATCCAGGCGTTCGTGTCCACGATCCTGGAGCGCCACGAGGTCGTCGACTCCCACCTCACCGAGATGGAGCAGATCCGGGAGGAATCCGGCGACAGCGGTGTGCGCACGGCGATGCGCCGGATGCTGCGAGGCGGGGACGGCGACGCCGAGGTGGGCGTGCGCCGGATGGAGGACGCCCACGAGTCGCTCGACCCCGACGATCCGCACCCCGCCGACGACGACACGAGTCGCGGTCCGCCGCACGGGACGGACTGAGCGACCGGCGCCGGGCCGACCAGCGTCAGGCCCGCTCGCGGCCGGCGCTGGTGAGCAGGAACCGACCGAGCGTCCGCAGGAGGCGGCCGCGGTCGTCGTCCCACGCCAGGCGCGGTTCGGACCAGAACACCTGCAGCGCGCCGACCATGCGCCCGCGCTGACGCAGCGGCAGGTGCAGGCACGACCGCACGCCGAGCGAGCCCAGGGTGGCGCCGTCGACCGGCGAGGCGGGCAGGCGACGGGCGTCGTCGACCAGGACGAAGCGGTCGGCCTGGATCGGTGCGAGCCCCCACGGGAACCATCCGGTGGGCACGACCGCGCAGACCGGCGGCAGCGGGGTGTCGGGGTCCAACGTCGAACTGTCGACCCGGAGCGCGGGTCGTGCGTGCAGCACGGTCACCTCGTCGGACCCCACCCGGAACAGCGCGCAGGCGTCGGCCCAGGAGGCGTCGCGCACCAGGTCCAGGCCCTCGTCGAGCAGCCGGCGGGTCGACCAGTCGCTGGCGTGTGCGGTCAACCGGTCCACGGACGCGCTCAGGCCGTGGAGATCGGTCGCGGGCGAACCGGGCCCGGAGGGTCGTGTGGGGGACATCGTCCATCCACCGTCGGCGTGTCCCGGCCCGGACTGGAGAAACAATGTGTCACTGCGGCATGCCCCACCACGCCGCTCGCCCGTCGTCGCAGCGGTTGCCCGCTCCGGGGCGGCGCAGCATCCCCCGGGCGGTGCCACACTGGGCCCCGTCGGGACGGCACGTCCGACCCGTCGGGGGGACCGAACAGGGGGTCAGCAGTGCACGACGTGATCATCCGCGGCGGCACCGTCGTGGACGGCACCGGGGCGCCGGCGCGCACAGCGGACGTCGCCATCACCGACGGCGTCATCACCGAGGTGGGCACCGCGCAGGACGGTCGCGTGGACGGTCGGGCCGAGCGGGAGCTCGACGCCGACGGCCTCCTCGTCACGCCCGGCTTCGTGGACATCCACACCCACTTCGACGGGCAGGTCACGTGGGATCCGATGCTCACGCCCACGTGCTGGCACGGCGTGACGACGGTGGTCATGGGGAACTGCGGCGTCGGCTTCGCCCCGGTGCACCCCGACCGCCACGAGTGGCTGATCGGACTGATGGAGGGCGTGGAGGACATCCCGGGTGCCGCGCTGTCCGACGGCATCCGCTGGGGCTGGGAGACCTTCCCGGAGTACCTCGACGCCGTGGAGCGGACGCCCAAGGCGCTCGACGTCGGCGCTCAGATCCCGCATGGCGCCGTGCGCGCGTACGTGTTGGGCGAGCGCGGCGCGCGCAACGAGCCGGCGACCGCCGACGACATCCAGACGATGTCGAGGATCGTCGGCGAGGCGATCCGGGCCGGCGCGCTGGGCTTCTCGACCTCGCGGACGATCGCCCACATGGCCATCGACGGCGAGCCCGTGCCGGGCACGTTCGCCGCCGAGGACGAGCTGTTCGGCATCGGGGCCGCGCTGGCGCAGGCCGGCGCCGGCGTGTTCGAGCTCGCTCCTGCCGGCGCGCTCGGTGAGGATCTCGCCGCGCCCGACGCCGAGATGGCGTGGATGCGCAAGCTCGGCGCCGCGATCGGCCGGCCGATCGTGTTCGCCCTCACCCAGAACGCCCACGACCCGCTGTCGTACCGGCGCATGCTCGAGCTGAGCACCGAGGCGCAGGCCGAGGGCTCGCTCGTCATCCCGCAGGTGGCCGCCCGGCCGATCAACCTGCTGCTCGGGCTGCAGACATTCCACCCGTTCTCGTACTGCCCGTCGTGGGCCAAGGTCGGCATGCTGCCGCTCGACGAGCGCGTCGCGGCCATGCACGATCCCTCGTTCCGCGAGGCGCTGCTCGCCGAGGTCGGCGACATGGACGAGACGATGACGCAGTTCCTCGACCCCGACCGCGCGGTCACGATGGGTGCGGTGCCGGACTACGAGCCGAGCCCGTCCGAGACGATCGGCGCGCGGGCCCGGGCCCGGGGAGTGAGCCCGTGGGAGGTGTACTACGACGATCTCGTGGGCGACGACGGCGACGCGCTGATCATGCGGCCGCTGCTCAACTACACCGACTTCAACCTGGACGCGGTCCACGAGATGCTCACCAGCCCGGCCACCCGGTGGGGCCTCGGCGACGGCGGCGCCCATTGCGGCACCACGTGCGACGCGTCGACGCCGACCTACCTGCTGACCCACTGGGCGCGCGACCGCGCCGAGGGCCTGTCGGTCGAGCAGGCCGTGCGGACGCTGACGTCGGAGACGGCGTCCCTGTACGGCCTGGGTGACCGGGGCGTGCTGGCGCCGGGCAAGGTCGGCGACGTGAACCTGATCGACCTGGACGCGCTGAACCTGCACCGGCCCGAGATGGTCCACGACCTGCCGGGCGACGCCCGTCGGTTCGTGCAGCGGGCCGAGGGCTACGAGGCCACGATCAAGTCGGGCCAGGTCACGCTGCTCGACGGCGAGGACCAGGGCGTCCGGGCCGGCCGGCTCCTCCGCGGCCCCCGCTGACCATTCGGTACAGGGGGCATGAAGACAGCCCTGTCGCGATCCGGGCCCAGGGAAATATGGGTCGTAGGGGACACTCCTTGTCCGGGCGCGACCCCCATATCCCGGTCGGTGCCGTGGCTCAGAGGTCGATGACCTCGAACGAGACTGCGAGCTCGACGCCGAGCTGCGGCCCCGTCCGCGCAGCGAACCCGCGGAGGAACGGTTCGGGATCGGTGCCGAGCGTCCCCTCGGGGAGACCGTCCAGGTAGGTGCGGTGCGCCTCGAGCGACTCGACGCCCTTGTGGATCCAGTCGGTGACGTCCACGGCGTGCGTGGCCAGGTCCGAACCCGAGAACGCCGCGAACCGCACGCCGGGCCAGGGGTCCAGCACCTGGCTCGTGTCGGGGTCGGCGAGGTCGAGAAACAGCCAGCGGTTGCCGGCGTCGCGCGCTGCGTCGAGCAGGGCCAAGCCGGTCTCGCGGTGGTCCACGTGGTTCCAGCCGGCGCCACCCCAGTGCTCCCGGAAGTTGATCGACACGACGACGTCGGGCCGGTGGCGACGGATCGCGGCCGCGAGGTCGCGGCGCAGCTCGACGTCGGCGACCACCAGTCCGTCGGGCCGGCCCAGGAACTCGACGGTGTCGACCCCGACGATCCCGGCCGACGCGATCTCCTCCTGCCGGCGCAACGGCCCGCTCTCCTCGGGTGGCAACCCGTCGATGCCGGCCTCACCGTCGGTGACGAGCAGGTACGTCACGGCCTTGCCCTGCGCCGTCCAACGGGCGATCGCCGAGGCGGCCCCGTACTCCAGATCGTCGGGATGCGCGACGACGGCGAGCGCCCGGTCCCAGTCCTCGGGCAGCGGTTCCAGCTGATCGGTCACGGGTTCCTTCCTAGTCCGGGCTCGATTTCTGGTGCTCGGATCGCGCTCCGTCGTTCGGTGAGGGGGAACGTCGCTGTGCACCCCTATCTCGCTGGTGGGGGGAGCGGCTGTCGTACGATCGCCGGCCGGAGGTGTGCCCACAATGACCTACATCAGTGCCGGCGAATTCGACGTCATCCTGCTCGTGCTGCGGGTCGTCGCGGGAGTGACCCTGTTCCTGCACGGCTACAACAAGGTCTTCCGCGGCGGGAAGATCGAGGGCACGGCCGGTTGGTTCGAGAGCCTCGGCATGAAGCCCGGCCGGCTGAACGCCTGGATGGCCGCCACCACCGAGATCGGCTCGGGCATCCTGCTCACGCTCGGGCTGCTCACCCCGTTGGCCGCGGCCGGCCTGATCGGCATCTGCGTCGTCGCCGCCCGCACCGACCACCGTGGCGCGTTCTTCATGTTCAAGAACGGCTGGGAGTACGTGATGGTCTACGGGTTCCTCGCCTGGGGCATCGGCGCGCTGGGCCCGGGCCGCTGGTCGCTCGACAACGCGCTCGGCATCCTCGACGACCTCACCAAGGACTGGCGCGGGGCGATCATCGCCGGCGTCCTCGGCGTGGTCGCCGGCGCGGGCACGCTGCTGGCGTTCCACAAGCCCACGCCGTCGTCGGGCAGCTGAGCCGGCACCGGACCCGGCACCGGCGGCGAGCGGCCGCCGGTCCTGCGTCCGGCGACGCGTCGAGCGGTCCAGCACCACATCGGGCATCCGGCTCAAGCTGGGGCGGCCGGATCCCGACACCCGGTGCGTGAGGTTCCGCGCGTGAAATCGCAGTTCTGGTGGTGGGTCGCCCGATCGAGCGGCATGGTCGCGGCCGTCCTCATCGCGCTCACGCTCGTGTGGGGACTGCTCCTCACCACCAAGGCCATCCCGCGCAAGGGCATGCCGGCGTGGCTCACCGACATGCACCGCACGCTCGGCGGGCTCGCCGTCGCCTTCATCGGCGTGCACCTGGTCGCCCTCTTCCTGGACAGCTACGCCCACTTCGCCTGGACCGAGCTGTTCGTGCCGTTCCAGTCGGCGTACCGGGCCGGGGCGGTCGCCTGGGGGATCGGTGCGTTCTGGCTCCTGCTAATCGTCGAGGGGACGTCGCTCCTGCAGCGTCGCATGCCCCGCAAGGTGTGGCGCGGCCTGCACTTCCTCTCGTACCCGGTGGCGGTGATGGTGGCGTTCCACGCGATGACCGCCGGCACCGACGCCGGCAACCCGTGGTTCCGGGTGGTCACCTTCGGCCTCCTCGCGGTCCTGGCCGCGCTGACCGCGCATCGGGTGGTCTCGGGTCGGCGCCGAGGCGTCGGCGTCGCCGCCCGCACGCCGCCGGTCGACCGCCTCGTCCCGCCGCCCGCCCCCCGGCCCGTCCCTGCGGCGGCCCCGGCCTCGGACCCCTCCAGCGAGGTTCGGTAATCTCGAACCTCGGCGGCCGACGCACGGTCGACGTGACGTGGAGGCAGACGGGTGGCCGAACCGACGGCGACGGCACTGGCGGGTGGGTTCGAGCCCGCCGACGAGGACGCGTGGCTCGCCGCGGTGGACAAGGTGCTCAAGGGGGCGCCGTTCACCAAGCTGGTGTCGACGACGGCCGACGGCATCACAGTCCAGCCGCTCTACACGCCCAGCAACTCGCCCGGCAGCCACGACGAGGCCGGGTTCCCCGGCCAGGCGCCGTTCACCCGGGGCTCCCACGCCGCCGGCACCGTGGACGCCGCCTGGGACATCCGCTCCGTGGTGTCCGGGGCCGATCCCGCCACCGCCAACGCCCGGGCGCTGCAGGACCTGGAGCGGGGTGTCACCAGCCTGGAGGTGCGGTGGGACGGTGACGCCGTCGCGCTCGCCGCCACGCTCGAGGGCGTCTACCTGGATCTGGCGCCCGTGGTGCTGCGACCGGGCTTCGACTTCACCGCCGCGGCCGACGCGCTGATCTCCCTGTGGGCCGAGCGGGGCGTCGACCTCCGCACCGCGGTCGGCGGCTTCGGTGCCGATCCGTTCGCCGCGCTCGCAGCGGTGGGGGGAGAGGGCCGCGATCCGCAGGCCCTGCTCGCCGAGCTCGGCCGGTTGGCCGCCCGCACCGCGGCCGAGCAGCCGAAGGTCCGCTCGGTCACCGTCAGCACGCTGCCAGCGGTCGAGGCCGGTGCCTCCGAAGGTCAGGAGCTCGCGGTCCTGCTCGCCACCGGTGCCGCCTACCTGCGGGCCATGGCCGACGCCGGCCTGACCGCCGACGAGGCCGCCGGGCAGATCCAGCTCGAGCTGGCGGCCGACGAGGACGTCTTCTCCACCATCGCCAAGCTCCGCGCCGCCCGCCGGCTGTGGGCGACGCTGCTCGCGGCCTGCGGCGTCGGCGAGTCGGCGCAGGCGCCGCACCTGCACGTCACCGCAGCGCGGCGCATGTTCACCCGTCGCGATCCGTGGGTGAACCTGCTCCGCACGACGGCAGCGGTGTTCGCCGCCGGCGTCGGCGGCGCCGACGGCGTCACCGCCCACCCGTACGACCTGCTGCTCGGGGACCCGAGCGACCTCGGCCGGCGCATGGCCCGCAACACCCAGCTGCTCCTCCAGGAGGAGTCGAACCTGGGCCGCGTGCTCGACCCGGCCGGCGGCTCCGGCTACGTCGAGAGCCTCACCGACGAGATCGCGACGGTCGCCTGGGGGATCTTCCAGGAGCTCGAGTCCGCCGGCGGCATGCCGGCCGTCCTCCTCGACGGCACGCTCGCCGCCCGCATCGTGGACGTCCGCGACGCCCGGCTCGCCCGGGTCGCCACCCGGACGGCGCCGATCACCGGCGTGAGCGAGTTCCCCAACCTGGGCGAGGACCCGCCGCCGCCGGTCGCGGCCGACGACGGCGCGCAGCCGCTGCTGGTGCCGGTGCGGTGGGCCGAGCGGTTCGAGGCGCTCCGTGACCGTGCCGACGCCGCCCGCGGCGCGGGTCAGGACCCGACGGTCTTCCTGGCCAACCTCGGGCCGGTCGCCACCCACACGGCCCGGGCGACGTTCGCCAAGAACCTCTTCGAGGCCGGCGGCCTGCGCGCCACCACCTCCGACCGCGGCGCGGCCACCGGGTTCGGCTCGGCCGACGAGGCCGCGGCGGACTTCGCCGCCAGCGGCGCCCGACTGGCGTGCATCTGCTCGTCCGACAAGGTGTACGAGGAGCAGGCGGTCGCCGCGGCCGCCGCGCTGAAGGCGGCGGGAGCCGCCGTCGTGTACCTGGCCGGCAACCCCGGCGACCGGCGCGCCGCCGAGGAGTCGGCCGGCGTGGACGAGTTCGTGCACGTCGGCGTCGACGTGCTGGCCGTGTTGGAGCGGGCGCAGGGCGCCCTGGAGCTGGCCGACGCCGGCGCCGCGAAGGAGACCGCATGAGCACCAACCGGTTCGAGGTCCCCGACCTGAGCTCCGTCCCGCTGCCACCGCCGAGTGCCGCGCCCGCGGATGCCCGTTCCCGCTGGGCGGCGGCGTCCGAGGAGACGACGGGTCTGGAGACCGACAAGCAGGTGTGGGAGACGCCCGAGGGGATCGGCGTGGCGCCGCTGTACTCGGCCGCGGATCTCGAGGGCCTGGACTTCCTCGACACGTACCCGGGGCTGCCGCCGTTCCTCCGCGGCCCGTACCCGACCATGTACGTGAACCAGCCGTGGACGATCCGCCAGTACGCGGGCTTCTCGACCGCCGAGGACTCCAACGCCTTCTACCGCCGCAACCTGGCCGCCGGTCAGAAGGGCCTGTCGGTCGCCTTCGACCTGCCCACGCACCGGGGCTACGACTCGGACAACCCCCGCGTCGCCGGCGACGTCGGCATGGCCGGCGTGGCCATCGACTCGATCTACGACATGCGGGTCCTGTTCGACGGCATCCCGCTCGACCAGATGTCGGTCTCGATGACCATGAACGGCGCGGTGCTGCCCGTGCTGTCGCTCTACATCGTCGCCGCCGAGGAGCAGGGCGTGAAGCCCGAGCAGCTCGCCGGCACGATCCAGAACGACATCCTCAAGGAGTTCATGGTCCGCAACACCTACATCTATCCGCCGGCCCCCTCCATGCGGATCATCTCCGACATCTTCAGCTACACGTCGGAGCGGATGCCGAGGTTCAACTCGATCTCGATCTCCGGCTACCACATGCAGGAGGCGGGCGCGACGGCGGACCTGGAGCTCGCCTACACGCTGGCCGACGGCCTCGAGTACATCCAGGCCGGCCTGGACGCCGGGCTCGAGGTGGACAAGTTCGCGCCGCGGCTGTCGTTCTTCTGGGCGATCGGCATGAACTTCTTCATGGAGATCGCCAAGATGCGCGCCGCCCGCCTGCTCTGGGCGAAGCTCGTGAAGGAGCGCTTCGCCCCGGGCAACGACAAGTCGCTGTCGCTGCGCACGCACTCGCAGACCTCGGGCTGGTCGCTGACCGCGCAGGACGTCTTCAACAACGTCATCCGCACGTGCGTCGAGGCCATGGCCTCCACGCAGGGCCACACGCAGAGCCTGCACACGAACTCGCTCGACGAGGCGCTGGCGCTGCCCACCGACTTCTCCGCCCGCATCGCCCGCAACACCCAGCTGTTCCTGCAGCAGGAGTCGGGCACCACCCGCGTGATCGACCCGTGGGGTGGCAGCTACTACGTGGAGCGGCTGACCGCAGAGCTCGCCGCCAAGGCGCTCGCGCACATCCACGAGGTGGATCAGCTCGGCGGCATGGCCAAGGCGATCGAGGCCGGCATCCCCAAGCTCCGCATCGAGGAGGCCGCCGCCCGCACGCAGGCCCGGATCGACGCCGGACGTCAGCCGGTGATCGGCGTGAACAAGTACCGCCTGGACGAGAACGAGGACATCGACGTCCTGAAGGTCGACAACTCGGCCGTGCGCGCGGGTCAGATCGCCAAGCTCGAGCGGCTCCGCGCCGAGCGCGACGACGACGCCGTGCGGTCAGCGCTCGAGGCGCTGACCATCGCGGCGGAGCGCGGCGACGGCAAGCTGCTCGACCTCGGCGTGGCCGCGGCCCGGGCCAAGGCGTCGGTGGGCGAGATCAGCGACGCGCTGGAGAAGGTCTACGGCCGACACCGCGCCGACATCCGGTCGATCTCCGGCGTGTACCGCAGCGAGCTGGGCGAGAAGGGCGGTGCCGTGGACGAGGTGAAGCGCAAGGTCGAGGCGTTCGAGGCCGCCGACGGCCGCCGCCCCCGCA
>JAEZAI010000506.1 GCA_023427825.1 Actinomycetes bacterium | reverse complement strand
CCGCAGCGCTTCCGCGTCCCGCTCTACTGGCCGCACGGCACGCCCGGTCCCGACGCCGCCGCGTTCGCCCGCACGCTCGGCGCCGCGTCGCCCGACGGGCTGGTGAGCTCGGGACACACCCACCGCTGCCGCGCCCGCCGCGTCGCCGGCGTGCCGTGGAGCGAGACCGGCACGACCAACCACTTCCCCGCCACCTGGGCGGGCTACCGGGTCTTCGAGGGCGGGCTCATGCAGGTGGTCCGCCGGACGGCCACGCCGCGGGCGCTGCGCTGGAGCGAGCGGAGCCGGGCCGCGCTCGGCGGCGTCTGGGCGCTGTGGGCGACCGGCACCATGTCGGACCGCTCGTTCACGCTCGACTGGACCTGAGCCCCCTCGACCCTCGTGCCGGCGAAACTGCGTGAGTTGCCGTCGCGGAGCGACGCCGACTCACGCCGGATCGGCACGCGCTCGGGTCCGGCGGTCGCCGCGTCCACCGACGTGCTCCCTACTCGGCCGGCGCGGCCCGCTCGACGTACGCGTCGAGCTCGGCGAGGAGCCGCGACTTCTCGTCGTCGGGTGCGAACGACGCCTCGATCGACGTCCGCGCGATCGCGGCGGTGGTCGCGTGGTCCCACTGGAACACCGCGGCGGAGGACTCGTACTCGTGGGTCAGGTCGCCCCCGAGGAGCTCGGGGTCGTCGGTCCCCCGGGCGCCCCGCACGCCCGCCCGCCGCAGCTCGTCGAGCGGGTGGTGGTGCTGGTTCGGGTAGAGGCCCAACGTCAGGTTGGAGGTGGGACAGACGTCGAGCGGGATCCGCCGCTCCGCCAGCTCGGCCACCAGCGCGGGGTCCTCGACCGCACGCACGCCGTGATCCACGCGCTCGGCGAGCAGCAGGTCGATCGCGTCGCGGACGCCCTCGGGTCCGGACGACTCCCCCGCGTGGACGGCCCGGTGGAACCCGGCCCCGGCGGCGCGCTCGAACGCAGGGCGGAACCGCTCGCCGGTCCGGCCGGCAGCCTCCTCGTTGCCGTCGATCGACAACCCGACCACCCGCGGGTGCTCCATGGCGATCATCACGTCGACGAGGTGCTGCGCCGCCTCGGCGCTCTGGTCGCGCTTGATGCTCGGGAGCAGCCGGACCGTCGGGTGCCCGTCGGCCTCGGCATGGGTCAGCCCGCGGTCCAGGGCGTCGACGAACTCAGCGAGCCGTCCCGACCACGCCGACCAGTGAGTCGGGTTGAAGATCACGTCCGCGGTGACGATGCCGTCCCACGTGCATCGACGGGCGAACCGGAAGCCCAGCTCGGCGATCACGCCGGGATCCGCGAGCGTCCGACACGACGCGTCGAGGTGCTCGAGCAGGCCGTCGAGCCCGCGTGACTCGTCGAGCACGGGCACCGCCATGCCCTGCGCCCGGGCGGCGTCTTGCAGCAGGTCCGCCGGGATGCAGCCCTCGAGATGGACGTGGACGTCAGCCTTCGGCAGCTCGAAGCACCAGGCGCGCGTCGGCACCGCCACGTCAGCCGAACTCGCCCTTGGCAGCCAGGAAGCTCGTGGCGACCGCCGCGTGGATGGCGATGCCGGTGGCCATCGCGTCCTCGTTGAGCACCATCCGGTTGGAGTGGCAGGCCGGCGCCTCGAACGGGTTCGGATGGTCGGGCGGGCACACGCCCAGGAAGAACATGGCACCCGGGACCTGCTGCAGGACGTACGAGAAGTCCTCTGCCCCCATGACCGGCGACGGCATCTCGGCCACCGACCGCGGGCCCAACACCTCGGTCGCGATCTCACTCGCCCACTTCGTGAAGCGGCCGTCGTTGACGGTCACCGGGTAGCCCTCGAGGATCTCCACCTCGGCGGTGCACCCGTGGGCGGCGGCGACGCCGTCGGCGACCTGGCGGATGCGGTCCCACACCGCGTGGCGGGTGGACTCGCTGACGGCGCGCAGCGTGCCGGTGAGCGCGGCCGACTCGGGGATCACGTTGTCGGTCGTGCCCGAGCGGATCTTCGCGATCGTGAGCACGGCCGGGTCGAAGGCGTTCACCGTCCGGGTGATCATCGACTGCAGCGCCAGGACCACCTCGCAGGCGACGGGCACCGGGTCGGCCGCCCAGTGCGGCGTCGACGCGTGGCCGCCGCGACCGGTCACCGTGATCTCGATCACGTCGGCCGATGCCATGGCCGCGCCCGGTCGGTAGACGATCCAGTCCGACCAGAGGTTCGGCGCGACGTGCAGCGCGAAGGCGGCGTCGACGCCGTCGAGCACGCCCTCCTCGATCATCTGCACCGCGCCGCCGAAGCCCTCCTCGCCCGGCTGGAACATGAAGCGGACGCGACCGGCGAGCTCGTCGCGCCGCTCGGCCAGCAGGCGGGCGGCGCCCACGAGCATGGAGGTGTGGGCGTCGTGACCGCAGGCGTGCATGGCCCCGTCGACGGTGCTGGCGAACTCCAGCCCCGTGTCCTCGGGCATGGGCAGCGCGTCCATGTCGCCGCGCAGCAGGATCGTGGGCCCGTCACCCGCTCCCCCGTCGAGGTCGGCCACCACCGACGACAGCGACGAGCCGGTCCGCACCTCCAGGCCGAGCCCGTCGAGCGCGTCCAGCACCGCCGCCTGCGTGCGGGGCAGGTCCGTGCCGAGCTCGGGGTGCAGGTGCAGGTCACGCCGCAGCTCGACCACGCCGGGAAGGAAGCCCTTCGCACCGTCGAGCAGGTCCTCGGTCATCGTCATCTCTCGTCCTCCACGACGGCGTCGCCGCCGGGACCACCCCGAGGCATCACCCCGACCGGGACGGCGGCGTCACACGAGCGCCAGCACGAGCCCGATCTGCCCCAGATGGTAGGTCGTCATGACGAGCAGCCGGGACTGCGGGAAGTCCTTGACGAAGCGGCTCAGGCCGATGACGCCGTCGGAGACGTAGAACAGCACGGCGCCCACCACGGCGATCCACGAACCGGTGCCGATCGCCGAGGCCACCATCAGCGAGATGACCGAGATGTAGGCCGTCACCGGGAGACCCAGCCGGGCGTCCCGGCGCCGCGCTCCGGCGATGATCGGCCGGCCGATCACCACCATGAGCACCAGCACGATGGCGACGCCGATCAGGAACTTCGGCAGGTCGACCCCCAGGTTCCACAGGGCGACCACGTAGGCGATGTGGCCGACCAGGAACGACGCCAGGCCCTCCACGAAGTGGTCCTCGAGCATCAGGAACACGTCGCCCGCGAGCGAGCACAGCAGGCCCGCGACCAGCCAGCCCCGCGCCGCCGGGGACATCGGGTCCTGCAGCACCAGCGTGGCGGCGATCAGCACCACCATCGTCAGCGGCTTCAGGACGTACTCGACGGGACGACGGTCGGTGGCCACCGCCACCCAGTCCGCTGCGGCCACCACGATCGTGGCGGCGATCAGCGCCCAGAACAGGTTGTTGGCGGGACCGATGCCGAGGTAGGTCGAGCCGTCGGTCGCGGCGAACAACGCGTGCGTCATGCGAACAGCTCCGCGATCGGCGACCAGTCGAGCGACTCGGCCAGCTTCATGCGGGCCTGGACGACGTGACGCGGACGGCTCACGCCCAGCACGCCGGTGCAGCGATCGCCGCGCCGGAACGCCACCACGAAGCGCCGTTCCTCGATGGACCCCTCGACCAGGTGCAGCTCGTCGCCGGCCGCCGGCCGCCCGGCCATCTGGATCTTGCGGTCGTACTGGTCGGACCAGAACCACGGGACCGACAGGTAGGGCACGGCGTCCACGTCGCCGCCCAGCAGTCGCACGGCCGCGGCCTCGCCCTGCTCGATCGCGTGCTCCCAGTGCTCCACGCGCATGCGCTCCCCGAAGTGCTCGTTGACCCAGCTGGCCACGTCCCCGGCGGCGGTGATGCCAGGTGCGGCCAGGCACGTCGCGTCGCAGATCACACCGTCGGACAGGTCGAGGCCCGACCCGTCGAGCCACGCCGTGTTGGGCGTGACCCCGATGCCGATCACGACGACCTCGGCCCGGACGACGGTGCCGTCCGCCATGCGGATGCCGGTGACGTGCCCGGCGCCGTCGTCGGTCAGCCCGTCCACTCCCACGCCCAGGCGGACGTCCACGCCGTGGTCCCGGTGCAGGTCGGTGACGAAGTTCCCGATCGTGGCGGGGAACGCCCGCAGGAGCGGCGTGGGCGCGGCCTCGATCATCGTGACCTCGAAGCCCTGCTCGCGGCACGTGGCCGCCACCTCGGCGCCGATGAACCCGGCGCCGACCACGGCGACCCGCTCCGGGCGCCGATCGAGGTCCGCCCGCAACGCCATCGTGTCCGCCAGGTCGCGGACCACGTGCACGCCCTCCAGGTCCGATCCGGGCAGGCGGCGGGCCGCAGCGCCCATGGCCAGCACGATCCCGTCGGCCGTCAGCTGCGAGCCGTCCGACAGCGTGAGCGTGCGGTTGGCCACGTCCAGGGCGGTGGCCGCGGTGCCGAGGCGGAGGTCCAGATCGAGCTCGGGGAGCTTGTTGGCCAGCGGCTGGTGCGCCCGCTCGACGTCCCACTCGCCGGCGAGCACCTGCTTGGACAGCGGCGGCCGGTCCGACGGCAGCTCTGGCGACGGGTCGACGACGACGATCGGGCCGTCGTGGCCGCGGCTGCGGAAGGTGTTGGCCGCGCTGAGGCCGGCCAGCGACGCGCCGACGATGGCGTAGGTGGTCACGTCTGACTCCGGTGCTCGGTGACGAGGTGGTCCTCTGGGCCCGGCCGGCGGCGGTCGCCCCCGGTCGCGGGCCGGGGCGCCGCCCTCGATCGTGATGGCCTGCTTGGGGCAGCGCCGAGCGGCCTCCTCGACCTTGCCTCGGAGCTCGTCCGGCGGCTCCTCCTGCAGGACGTAGAGGAAGTCGTCGTCCCGCACCTCGAACACCTCCGGCGCGATGCCCATGCACACGGCGTTCGACTCGCAGAGGTCGAAGTTCACGACAACCTTCATGGTGCTCCCCTTGCTGACCGCTCACGGCCCCCGGCGGCGAGGGCCGGGGCCACCGGTCGCCCGACCGGCCCGCGCACTCTATCGACCGTGCAACGACGACCCGGGATGACGGCGTCAGGCCGGTCGGCTTCCCGCTCTGTCCTACTGGGAGCACCCGAACGGGTGCTCCCAGTTGGACAGAGCCGTCGGTGCCGTCAGAAGATCGAGTAGCCGCCGTCGATGACCAGCAGGTCGCCGG
>JAEZAI010000494.1 GCA_023427825.1 Actinomycetes bacterium | reverse complement strand
GCTCGGGTCGTCGTGCGCCCGATGTGGGCCCGACGTGACCCGAGTTCCGGGACTCGCCGCGTCGCGGGAGCGGGCGGCGTCAGGCGCCGGCGTCGCCGGTGAACGGCTGGGTGGGCAGCACGTTCGGCCGGGGCGTGGGCGCCAGGTGGGGCGGGACCGGCGGCGGCACCGGGGCCGGGGTGCCACCCATGGGCGGCGTCGGCTGGGCCGGCGGCGGCGTGGGGGCCGGCAGATCCGGCTCCGTGCCGTTGGCGACGCGGATCAGGCGGTTGACCTCGCTGCCGGAGATGGTCTCCTGCTCGAGCAGCACCTTGGTGATCAGGTCGAGCGCCGTGCGGTTCCGGGTGAGCAGGTCCCGGCAGCGGTCCTCGCCCTGGCGGAGCAGCCGCTCCACCTCGGCGTCGATCGCCCGGGCCGTGTCCTCGGAGTACTCGCGCTGGTGGCCGAAGTCGTCGCCCAGGAACACCGGACCGGACGTGCCCCAGGCACGGGGACCGATCTCGTCGCTCATGCCGAACTCGGTGACCATCTTGCGGGCCCGTTCGGTGGACACCTGCAGGTCGTTGGCGGCGCCGGTCGAGCGGTGGTCGAACACCAGCTCCTCGGCGACGCGGCCGCCCATGGCGACGATGATCGACTCCTCCAGGAACTCCTGGCTGTAGGAGTGCTTCTCCTCCTCGGGGAGCTGCTGGGTGACGCCGAGCGCCATGCCGCGGGGGAGGATCGTGACCTTGTGGACCGGGTCGGCGTGGGGCAGGAGGGCGGCGCACAGGGCGTGACCGGCCTCGTGGTAGGCGGTGATCTCCTTCTCCTTGTCGGAGAGCACCATGGACTCGCGCCGCTGGCCCATGAGCACGCGGTCGCGGGCGTCCTCGAAGTCGTGCATCTCGACGACCTTGGAGCCGCGGCGCACCGCGGTCAGCGCGGACTCGTTGACCAGGTTGGCCAGGTCCGCACCGGACATGCCGGGCGTGCCACGGGCGACCAGGTCCAGGTCCACGTCGGGGGCGAGCTTCTTGTGCCGCACGTGCACGGCGAGGATCGCCTTGCGGTCGTCGAGCTCGGGGAGCGGGACGACGACCTGGCGGGGGAAGCGGCCCGGCCGCAGCAGCGCCGGGTCGAGGATGTCGGGACGGTTGGTCGCGGCGATCATGACGACGCCGTCGGTGCCCTCGAAGCCGTCCATCTCGGAGAGCATCTGGTTGAGCGTCTGCTCCCGCTCGTCGTGGCCACCGCCGAGTCCGGCGCCGCGCTTGCGGCCGACCGAATCGATCTCGTCGATGAAGATGATCGCCCGGCCGTGCTTGCGGGCGGACTCGAACAGGTCCCGCACCCGGCTGGCGCCGACGCCGACGAACATCTCCATGAAGTCCGAGCCGGACACCGACAGGAACGGCACGCCGGCCTCGCCGGCCACCGCCCGTGCGATCAGGGTCTTGCCGGTGCCGGGGGGACCGACGAGCAGCACGCCCTTGGGGATCTTGGCGCCGATCTCCAGGAACCGCTCGGGCTCCTTCAGGAAGTCGACGACCTCCCGGATCTCGGTCTTGACACCCTCGTAGCCGGCGACGTCGGTGAACAGCGTGGCCGGACGCTCGGTGGTGTAGGTCTTGGCCCGGGAGCGCCCGATCGACATGATCCCGCTCATCTGGCCCTGGGCCCGCCGGTTCATCCAGACGAAGAAACCGACGATCAGCGCCAGCGGCAGGAGCAGCGGCAGCATCTGGACGAACAGGTTGGGCGTCGGCGTGGAGAACGTGACCTCGACGCCCTGGTCCTCCATGGTGTTCAGCAGCTCGGGGGTGGGCTGCTCCTGGGCCGGGGCGGTGGCGACGAAGTCCTCGCCGTTGGTCTTGGTGCCGGTGATCGACTGGTCGATGTTGTTCCAGGTGACGGACTCGACCTTGCCGTCCTGCACCATCTTGGTGAACTCGGAGAACGCGATCGACTGCTGCTGTGCGGAGTTGAGCGACAGGGCGCTCACGACGGTCAGTCCGACGATGGCGACGAGCACCCAGAGGAGCCAGGAGGGCAGACCACCGGTTCTGGCCTTGCCGGGCGGCTGCGGGTTCTCGTTCTGCTCGGGAGGCATCGCCCCAGCCTAGGAGGCATCGCGCTGGATCGACATGGCAGTCCTGAGAAGCGTCAGACCGAACCGCGGGGTCCCGGGGCGACGATCGACGCGTCCCGAGCGGCCTCGAGGTTCCTGGATGGCCTCGGGGGTCCGGAGCGGCCTCGTGGTTCCTGAGCGGCCTCGTGGTTCCTGAGCGGACAGCGTGGTGGATCCAGCAGGGTCCCCGGTCCGAGGCCGGCCCGCCGGTACGGTGCCGGGCGTGAGCAGGAGCTGCGCCCGACCCGGATGCGGCCGCCCCGCGGTCGCCACGCTGTCCTACGCCTACGCGGACGGGGTGGTGTGGCTCGAGGACCTGGCGACCGAGGACCACCCGATGGTCCACGACCTGTGCTCGGCGCACGCGGACGGTGTCCGCGTGCCGCAGGGCTGGGAGCTGCGCGACGAGCGCAACGGCGTCGCGGTCCAGCAGCACTCGCAGCTCGACCTCATCGGCGCCTGATCCGCGCCCGTGCCGGCCGCGGGTCCCGCCGGCAGGCGGCGCACCGGCGCCCGCTCGATCCTGTGCGAACCTGTCGGCCGTGAGCGTCCCCGCAGCACCCGACGCACCGGCCGCGTCCCGAGCCTGGATGCGTCCGGCCGAGCAGCAGTGGGGTCTGGGCGAGGTCGCACTCGGCTTCCTCCTCGCCCAGGCGCTCGCCGTCGTCGCCACCGTGATCGCCATGGGCGCGGCCGGCTGGACCGAGAGCGCCGACATCCCCCTGTGGGCCGGGGCGCTGCTGCAGATCCCGCTCTGGGCGGGCTACCTGGGTGCCGTGTTCCTGGCCGGCACGAAGGGGGGCGGTGTCGTCCGCGACTTCGGCCTGACGGTCGGACGCTGGGACGCACCGTTGGGTCTGGTGCTCGGCGTCCTGGTCCAGCTCGTCGTGCTGCCGCTCGTCTACCTGCCGATCCTGCAGCTCACCGGCTCCACCGACGACGACCTGTCCGCGCCGGCCCGGGCGCTGTCGGACAAGGCGAGCGGCCCGATCGGCTGGATCCTGCTGACCCTGATCGTGGTCGTGGGGGCCCCGATCGTGGAGGAGCTGTTCTTCCGAGGCCTGCTGCTGCGTTCGCTGCAGAAGTGGGGGATGTCGGACTGGGCGTCGATCGTGCTGTGCGCCGCGCTGTTCGGCGCAGTCCACTTCCAGCTGCTGCAGTTCGCCGGCCTGTTCGTGATCGGCCTGGTGCTGTCGTACATGGCGGTGCGCACCGGCCGGTTGGGCCTGTCGATCTTCACGCACATGGGTTTCAACGCCACCAGCGTCGTCCTGCTGTACCTCACGAGCTGACCGTCAGCGCACCGAGCCGCGCCGCCCCGATCGCCTGAGCAGCGTTCGGTCCCACGGTGGTCCCGCCGCATCGCGCTGGGCCCGGGGACCCGTTCTCATGGGCCGTTCGACTCATTCGGGTCCGGAGCACTCACGACCGGGGCCGTTCCTGCCGACGGAGAGTGGTCGCCCGGACCACGTCCGGTGACACGGACCGGCACCGCCGGCCCGCGAGCTGGGAGGAAACCATGTCGAGCTGCCAGGTGTGCAGGAACGAGCTCGTCGAGATCGGGTTGACCATCGACGGTTCTCGTCTGGTGATGAGGTCGTGCTCGAACTGCGACGCGCGGAGCTGGCACCGCGACGGGGAGCACATCGAGCTGGACGGCGTGCTGACCGACCTGAGCTCCGTGCCGACCCGCTACCGCCGGTCGCTCTCCTCCTGA
>JAEZAI010000483.1 GCA_023427825.1 Actinomycetes bacterium | reverse complement strand
GGGATGCCCATCATCTCGCAGATGATGTGCAGCGGCAGCGGCGCCGACAGCTCGCTGACCAGGTCGCAGCTGCCCTTGGGTGCCGCGTCGGCGACGATGTTGCGTGCCTTCACCCGCACGTCCTCGTCGATCCGGTTGACCATGCGCGGCGTGAACGAGCGGTTCACGATCATCCGCAGCCGGGTGTGACGCGGGGCGTCCATGTTGATCATGGAGCCCATGAACTCGTTGACCTCCTGGGGGAGGTCGGGGATGTTCGTGCCCTGGCCGGAGCAGAACAGGTCGGGGTGCCTCGACACGTGCATGACGTCCTCGTGACGGGTGACCGACCAGAACCCCGGACCCTTGGGGAAGCCCTCGATCTCGGGCTCCTCCATGAAGACGACGGGCGCCTCGTCACGCATGACGCGGAACATCTCGGCGCGGGCCTCGGAGCCGTGCGACCAGTACGACATGTCCGAGAACGGCGTGAGGTCGATCGTGGTCATGTGCGTCCCCCCTGTGCCCGGCGCGGTCGAGCCGTGCTCCTAAGCTAGCGAGCCCATGCCGGTGCACCTGATCGCAAGCCCAGCCGCCGACCGACCCGTCGTCGCCCTCGCCGGCCTGTGACCGCCCCGACCGCCGTCCGTCCCACCCGCATCCGTCTCCGACCCTGGCAGTCCGAGGCCCTCGAGCGGTTCGCGAACACCAAGGGGCCCGACTTCCTGGCCGTCGCCACGCCCGGTGCCGGCAAGACCACCTTCGCCCTGACGGCCGCGGTGCAGGACCTGGCGGACCACGTGGGGCGCCGGCTGATCGTGGTCGCGCCGACCCAGCACCTCAAGCACCAGTGGTCCCGCGCCGCGCTGCGCTTCGGCCTCCACCTGGACCCCGAGTGGTCGGCCCGAGACGGCGCGCTCCCGGGCGACATGCACGGGATCGTGACCACCTACCAGCAGGTGGCCACGTCGTCACGGGCGCTCGCCGGGCTGTCGCGCGACGCGTTCGTGGTGTTCGACGAGATCCACCATGCGGGCGACGACCGGGCCTGGGGCACGTCGGTGCTCGAGGCGTTCGAGGGGGCGGCCAAGCGGCTGTCGCTGTCGGGCACCCCGTTCCGGTCCGACACCTCCGCGATCCCGTTCGTGGACTACCACCTGGACGAGGCCCGGGCCGACTACGAGTACGGCTACGGCGAGGCGCTGGCCGACCGCGGCGTGGTGCGGCCCGTGTACTTCCCGCGCATCAACGGCTTCATGGAGTGGGTGGCGCCCGACGGCGAGGTGCTGTCGGCCACGTTCGACGACGAGCTGACCCGTGAGCAGGCCAACCAGCGGCTGCGGACCGCGCTGTCGTTGGAGGGGCAGTGGCTGCCCGCGGTGCTGGACCAGGCGCACGAGCGGTTGACGGCCCTGCGCGAGCACCACCCCGAGGCGGGTGGCCTGGTGATCGCCGTGGACCAGGCGCACGCGCAGGACATCGCCCGCGTGCTGCGCGAGCGCCACGGCGTGCGCGCGGTGGTGGCCACCTCCGACGACCCCGACGCGTCGTCGCACATCGCGGCGTTCGCCACCTCGACCGACCCGTGGATCGTGGCGGTCCGGATGGTGTCCGAGGGCGTGGACCTGCCCCGGCTGCGGATCGCGGTGTTCGCCACCACGACCACCACCGAGCTGTTCTTCCGCCAGGCGGTCGGCCGCGTGGTCCGCTGGACGCCGGGCCTGCACGGTCCCGGCGCCCGGACCCAGCCGGCGTGGTTCTTCCTGCCCGACGACCCGCGGCTGCGGCGGTACTCGGCCGAGCTGAGCGAGTCCCGGCGGCACTCGCTCCGCAAGCGTCGGGGTGACGACGAGGATGCGCCGTCGGTCGAGCCCGACGACGTCGGCGAGCTGCTCGGCGACGACGAGCAGATGAGCCTGTTCTCCGTGATCGGTGCCGTGGCGTTGGACGGCGACGGCGACGGCGACGGTTCGGGGTCGACCGCGCCGGGCCTCGGCGTGTTCGACGACGATCCGGAGGATCCGGGCGAACGCCACGACCCCGAGGGCGTCGAGCTGGTCCTGCTGCCGCCGCCCCTGCCCGGTGGCGGTCATGTGGCGGTCCGGGCCGACGACGCCTCGTCCGGCACGGGCGGGCCGGGCGCGGATCCGATGGCGTCGATGACCCAGCGCGAGCGCAAGGCCCGCCTGCGGGACATGAACGCCGACATCGCCGCCGAGCTCGTGCGGTCCACCGGCTGGGGCTACGTGCAGGTCCAGAACGAGCTCAACCGGCTGACCGGCATCCGCAAGGTGTCCGAGGCCACGCTCGAGCAGCTGGAGTCCCGGCTGGAGCACGGCCGGCGCTGGCTCCGTCGGGCCGGCTGAGCCGGTCCCCGGCGGATCTGCGGTCGGGATCGCCCTCCCTTCCTCGGCGACAGCGGCGGTCGCGGTGCACCCCTATCTCTCCCAGGGGCGCTCGGGCCAGGCGTGCTTCGGGTACCGGCCCCGCATCTCCGCCCGCACCGCGGCGTAGCTGCCGCGCCAGAACCCCGGCAGG
>JAEZAI010000425.1 GCA_023427825.1 Actinomycetes bacterium | reverse complement strand
GAACATGATCGCCAGGGCGATGGCGATCGAGTTGCCCCAGACCCAGCCCCAGATCGCCTCCTTCACGGTGGTGGCGATGTTCGGACCGTAGAACGCCCAGCCGTCCTCGAAGATCTGGGAGACGATCGCCGTGGGCGGCGGGATGGCGCGGGACTCGGCGAAGATCGTCATGCCGACGACCTGCCAGACGACCAGGAAGCCGGCGAAGCCCCCGACGGTCGCGATCGTGGACGACTTCACGTGCAGGCGCTCGGCCAGGCTCCGGCGTGGCCCCGCGTCCGCGTCGGTGGGGCCGGAGTCGGTCGGCGCGGCGATGGCGGTCACGTGTCGTCCCCGGACGGGGCGACCCCGCCGGAGAACAGCAGGTCCGAGAAGTGGTCGCAGAGCTGGTGGAAGTGCTCGGTGCGCATCATGTCGGGGTGCCGGGGTCGGGGCAGGTCGATCTCGACCTTGGCGGCGACCCGGCCGGGACGGGCGCTCATCACCACGACGACGTCGGACAGGAACACGGCCTCGGAGATCGAGTGGGTCACCAGCAGCGTGGTGCACTGGCGTTCGGTCCAGATCCGCTGCAGCTCCAGGTTGAGGCGCTGGCGGGTCATCTCGTCGAGCGCACCGAACGGCTCGTCGAGGAGCAGGATCTTGGGTTCGACGACGAGCGAGCGGGCGATGGCGACCCGCTGGCGCATGCCGCCGGACAGCTGCGCCGGGCGGTGGTCCTCGAAGCCCTCGAGGCCGACCAGCTTGACGAGCTCGGGGATCACGTCGTCGTCCACCTTGAGCCCGCTGACCTCGAGCGGGAGGCGGATGTTCTGGGTCACCGTGCGCCAGGGGAGGAGCGCAGCGTCCTGGAACGCGATGCCCAGGTCGTGGTTGCGGCGAGCGACCTCGGGCCGCTCGTGGTGGACCCGGGCGCTGCCGTCGGTCGGCTCGTCGAGGTCCGCCAGGATCCGCAGGATCGTGGACTTCCCGCAGCCCGCCGGGCCGAGGAGGGAGACGAACGCTCCCTCCTCGACCGAGAAGCTGACACGATCCAACGCGGTGACCGCCGACCTGCCGGTCCCGAACACCTTGGTGAGGTTGTGGATGGCGATGCCGCTGTCCGCGGTCTTGGCGATCTGGTGCTCGGGGGCGCCGTCGGTGTCGGCGGCCCCCGGCTCCGTGGCGACGGTCATGTCGTCTCCTTCTTGCACGTCGGGTTGCGGGTCGTCCTCGAGCCGGTGGGCGGGCTCAGCCCGGCGTCACCGCGTCCTTGAGCTCCGGGTTCTCCTCGTAGAGCTCGTTCACGATCGAGAGGTCGAAGAGCTTGTCCTTCTCGATCTTGATGTCGCCGAGCGCCAGCGTGGCCAGCGTCTGATCGACCAGCTCGTCGGTGATCGTGAAGAGGCCGTTGGTCTTGGCGTCCTCGGTGTAGATGAGCTCGTTCTCGGCCTTGGACTCGAGCGTCTGCTCCTCCTCGGTGAGGCCGAGGTCCTTGCCGTAGATCTCCACCGTGTACTTGGCGCCGAGCGACGGGTCCTTGATGTTGTCCTTCCACCCCTTGTTGGCGGCGGTGAGGATGGCCTTGATCTTGTCCCGGTCCTTCTCCAAGGTGTCCTTCCGGACGATGTAGGTCTCGGACACCATCGGGTACTTGTTGTCGTTGAGCAGGATGTTGACCGTGTCGATGCCCTGGACCTTCAGCAGGTTCGGCTCGTTGGTGACGAACGAGAACCAGCCGTCGACCTCCTTGTTGACCAGCGGCTGCGGGTCGAACTGGACGACGACCTTCTCGATCTCGGACTGGTCGATCCCGAGCGCCTTCAGCCAGGCGTTCCACACCGGGTCGTTCACCGCCTGGACGCCGATCTTCTTGCCGATCATGTCCTCGGGCTTGCTGATCGGGTTGTCGGCGAGCGACATCACGCAGAAGGGGTTCTTCTGGTACTCGGCGCCGATGATGATGTTCGGGGCGCCCTCGAGGATCGCGGAGGCGGCGATGTCGGGGGTGGAGATGCCGATGAAGGCCTTGCCCGCCGCCACGACCGCGTCCTGGGACACGTTCGGGCCGCCGGAGATCAGGTTGACCTTCGAGAAGCCGGCGTCCTTGTAGTAGCCCTTCTGGTCGGCGATGTAGTGGCCCGCGAACTCTGCGTTCTTGATCCACGACAGCTGGAAGTCGAGCGTGCCGTAGTCGGCGGAGCCACCCGAGCTCCCGGAGCCCGAGGACTCCTTGTCGTCATCGCCGCACGCTGCGAGCAGTCCGCTGCTGAGCAGCGTGAACCCGGCTGCGCCAGCGGCGCCTCGCTTGAGGAACGCTCTGCGGTCGAGTGCCATCACCACCACGCCTTTCACTGGGGAACGGTGTCGAGACGAGCCCACCGTGAGCTCGCAACATCAACATTTCGTTGATCTCGGCGTCACCCTAAGCACGAGCGATTTCGGCTCTGTTGGTCGGGAGTGAACGGAGTGTTTCGGTGGGCGGGACCGGCGGTGACTCCTGCCGCAGCGGCGAGGATCGGCCCCGTCAGCGCGCGGCGTTCTTCACGAACACGCCGTCGTCGGTGGTGAGCTCCTCGCCCGTGCACCAGTGGCCACGGACGTGGCGACGACGGGAGGTGTCGTCCGTGCCGCGTGCGGCCGCATGCCAGAGGTAGGCGTCGTGCAGCAGCAGGTCGCCGCGTTCGGCGTACACCGGGATCTCCCCCGGGACCGGCTCGAACCGGAGCGGCATCTCGAACGGCGGGGCCTCGTCGGTCCAGCCCGCGGACTCGGCGGCGCCCTCGGGAACCTCGGCGCCGTTGACGTTGCGGTACGGCGCGGGGGTGGCCCAGCGCTGCGAGCCGGGCACGACGCGGAGGAACCCGT
>JAEZAI010000418.1 GCA_023427825.1 Actinomycetes bacterium | reverse complement strand
CCGCATGGCTGCGGACGAGCGCTTCGAGGAGGCGGCCGCGGCCCGCGACCGCCTGGCTGCGCTGGTGAACGCACTCGAGCGTCAGCGCCGCATCGGCCAGCTCCTCGAGTGCGAGCGGCTGCTCGTGGAGGTCGACTCGGGCGAGGTCGCAGAGCTCCGCCGCGGCGTGCTCTGGCAGATGTGGCCGGCCGACCGGGCCCAGCAGCTCGCGCCGGTCGCCCGCCCGGTCGAGATGCAGCCCGAGGCGCCGCCGCAGCACGGCGTGCCGGTGGACCGCGACGTCGCCGACGAGCTCACGTGCGTGGCGTCGTGGCTGGACCAGCACGCCACGCGGCTGCGGCTCCACCACTCCTCCGGCACCTGGGCGTCACCGTTCCCGCGCCTGCCCGACGTCCGACCCCGCAAGCGCGCGATCGTCCGCCGCTGACTCGCCCCCTCGCCGGTTGCGGGCGGCTCAGTCCGAAGGGCCGATGATGGCCCGGCTGGTGGCCACCAGGGCGCCCAGGGTGCGGGCCGCCTCGCCCGAGTCGATCGCCCGGGCCGAGCGCTCCAGGCCGTCGGCCAGGTCCGTCGCGACCTCGGCGACCACGAGCGCCGCCGCGGCGTTGAGCACGACCATGTCGCGCACGGGCCCCGGCCGGCCCTCGAGCACGCCGTTGGCGGCGGCTGCGTTCTGGTCGGGGTCGCCGACCGCGATGTCGTCGGGCGACACGCGGGCCAGACCGAGCCCCTCGGGCGTCACCCGGAAGCGGCCCACCTCGACGCCGTCGACGAGCTCGATCACGTCGGAGGCGTCGGTCGTCGTCAGCTCGTCGAGCCCGTCGGTGCCGTGGACGACCCACGCGCGGACGACGCCCCTCCGGGCGAGCACGCCGGCGACGAGCTCCACCCGCTCCGCGTCCGTCACGCCGAGGACCTGGCGACCCACTCGACCGGGGTGCGACAGCGGGCCGAGCAGGTTGAAGACGGTGGGGATGCCCAGCTCGGTGCGCACCGGACCGACGTGGCGCATGGCCGGATGGAACATCCGGGCGAAGGCGAAGCCGACGCCCGCCTCTCGCACGCAGGCGTGCACGCCCGGACCGTCGAGGTCGACCTCCACGCCGAGCGCCTCGAGCAGGTCGGTGGACCCCGAGGTGGAGCTGGCCCGGCGGTTGCCGTGCTTGCACACGGTGGCGCCGGCGGCGGCGGCCACGATCGAGGCCATCGTCGACACGTTGAACGCCCGGCCGCCCAGGGCCTTGGAGCCGCCGGTGCCGACGATGTCGACTGTGCCCGCCGGATCGTCGAGCTCGAGCGGCGCGGCGGCGGCCAGCATGGCGTCGACCAGTCCGGCGACCTCCTCGGGCGACTCTCCCTTGGCCCGCAGGCCGATCAGGAACCCGGCGATCTGCGCGTCGGTCGCCTCCCCGGCGAGGATCCGGTCGAGCGCACCGGTCGCCACGTCCGAGGCCAGGTCCTGTCCGGCCGCGAGCGAGCCGAGCACGCCGGGCCACGCGCCGGCAGCGGCGAAGGCTCCCATGATCCCGACCCGTCCCCGGCTCAGCTGCTGACCGCGCCGGCGGTCTCGCTGGAGGCGCTGCCCACGCCGGCACCGGACGCGTTCAGGGCCCGGAGACGCCGGCGGCGTCGGATGATGCGCTGGCGCTCGCGCTCGGTGGCCCCACCCCAGACGCCGTTGTGCTCACGATGGCCGATCGCGTGCTCCAGACAGGCCTCCTGGACCGGGCACACCGCACACACCGCCTTGGCCTCCTCGGCCTCGTCGTCGGTGAGCGGATAGAAGATCGCCGGATCGAGCCCCCTGCAGGCGGACTCGTTCAGCCAACCGCGGTCCATGCGGGGCGATTCTGCCCATTGCCGACGCGGGTGTCCAAAGAACGACGGGACGTTCTTGCGGCCCGGCGCGGTCAGGTGTCACGTCGGTCGCCGCGCGACGACCGGCCACCGGTCCCCACCCCGGCGCGCCGTAACCTGTCGCCGTGCTCCCGGCTGCTCCCACTCCCCGTCCGTTCGTGCGCGAGTCCGCACTGGCCGCGCTGCGGGACGAGGAGTTCGACCTGACGGTCGTCGGCGGCGGCATCACCGGGGCCGGCGTGGCGCTGGACGCGGCGTCGCGGGGCCTGCGCGTGGCGGTGGTCGACGCCGGCGACTTCTCCTCGGGCACGTCGTCGAAGTCGTCCAAGCTGATCCACGGCGGGCTTCGGTACCTGCAGCAGGGCGAGGTCGGGCTCGTCTACCAGGCGCTCGCCGAGCGGCAGCGGCTGCTGCGCAACGCCCCGCACCTCGTCAAGGTGCTGCCCTTCCTCATCCCCATGTTCGGCCACGGCGGTGTGATCCCGGCCAAGATCTCCCGCCTGCTCGGCTCGGCCATGTGGGGCTACGACCTGACCGGCGGCTGGCGGGTGGGCAAGCGCCACGAGCGCCTGACCCACGACGAGGCCATGGCGTACATGCCCACGCTGCCGTCGGACCGGCTGGTCTCCGCGTACCTCTACTACGACGCCGCCGCGGACGACTCCCGTCTGGTGGTGGCCGTCCTGCGGACCGCGGCGCTGGAGTTCGGCGCCGCCTGCGTCAACCACGTGCGGGCGATCGGCCTCCACAAGGACGACCGGGGCGTGGTCGACGGCGTCGAGGTGGTGCCGACCGGTGTCGCCACCCGCGAGCCCGACGGCGAGCCGTTCACCATCCGCACCCGCTCGGTGGTCAACGCGGCCGGAGTCTGGTCCGACGAGGTGCGGACGCTCGACGAGGGCACCGACCCCGACTCGATCCGCCCGGCCAAGGGCATCCACATCACGGTCCCGTGGAACAAGGTGCGCAACCGGATCGCCGCCGTCGTGCCGGTGCCCGGCGACAAGCGGTCCGTGTTCGTGATCCCCAACGGCGACCTCACCTACATCGGCACGACCGACACCGACTACGACGGCCCGGTCGACGACCCGCAGTGCACCGCCGAGGACGTGGCGTACCTGCTCTCGGCGATCAACGGCGCCTGCAGCGAGCCGATCACCACGGCGGACGTCGTCGGCACGTGGGCCGGGCTTCGGCCGCTCGTGAAGTCGTCGGGGTCCGGGCACACGAGCGGGCGGACGGCCGACCTGTCGCGCCGCCACAAGGTCGCGGTCTCCGACTCCGGCGTGGTCACGATCACCGGCGGCAAGCTGACCACCTACCGGGAGATGGCGGCCGACACCGTGGACGAGGTCATCGAGTCCGTGCTCGCGCGCCGGCCGGGCTTCGCCGGGTACGGCGGCAGCACCACCACCGACCTGCCGCTGCGAGGCGCCGCCGGCCACGACACGGTCCACCGCGCCGCCGAGGTGTATCCCGCGGTCGCGCCCGAGCACCTGGACCACCTCGCCGGCCGCTACGGCGGCGAGGCCCGAGTGCTCATGGCCGCCGTCCAGTCGGACCCGTCGCTCGGCGAGCCGCTGGTCCCGGGCCTCCCGTACCTGCGCGCCGAGGCCGTCTTCGCGGTCCGACACGAGATGGCCCGTTCGGTGGACGACGTGCTGTCGCGACGGACCCGCGCCCGTCTGCTGGGCCGGGACGACTCGGCGGCGGCAGCCGATGCCGTGGCCGAGCTGATCGCCGCCGAGCTCGGATGGGATGCGGCGCAGGCCGCCGCCTCCGCCGCTGCGTACCGGGCATCGGTCGAGCACGAGCGCGACGCCGCCGAGCTTCCCGAGACCCACCTCGATCGACTGCTCGGCTCGTAGTCTGCGGCCCGTGAGCACCGCGGGCGGCGACCACCGGCACCACGTCACCCGCCGTTCGAGCGGCCAGGTCTTCCCGCTCGAGCTCTTCTTCGACCTCGTCTTCGTCCTGGCGATCACGCAGTGCACCGCGCTGATGGCGGCGCAACCGACGTGGGCGGGCATCGTCCGGGGTCTGCTGGTGCTGGCCGTCCTGTGGTGGGCGTGGTCCGGCTACGCCTGGCTCACGTCGGTGATCGATCCGGAGCAGGACGCCACGCGGGTCTCGATCTTCGCCGCGATGGCGGCGATGCTCGTCGTGTCGCTGAGCGTGCCCGAGGCCTTCGGCGACCTGGGCCTCACGTTCGCGATCGGCTACGCCGTGGTGCGGACGGTCCACATCGTGCTGTTCGTGCTCGCCAGCCCCGACGACGCCGACCTGCGCGCGTCGGTCCTGAGCCTGGCGGCGAGCACGGCGGTGGGCACGTCGCTGCTGGTGGGCGCGTCGTTCCTGGACGGCGCTGCCCAGGGTGCGTTGTGGGCGCTGGCGATCGTCCTCGACCTCGGCGGTCCGTTCCTCTTCGGGATCGAGGGGTGGAAGCTCGTGCCGGGCCACTTCGCCGAGCGGTACGGACTGATCGTCATCATCGCCCTGGGCGAGTCGATCGTGGCGATCGGCGTGGGCGCGGGGAGCGTGTCGATCGACGCGCCGGTCATCGGCGTCGCAGTGCTCGGCGTGTTCCTGGCGGCCGCCCTCTGGTGGCTGCACTTCGACGTCGTGGCGCTGGCGACCGAGCGCCGGCTCACCGCCCTGCCGCCGGGACGCGCCCAGAACGCCCTGGCCCGGGACGCGTACTCGTACCTCCACCTGGTGCTCGTGGCCGGCATCGTGCTGGTGGCGCTCGGGCTCAAGACCGTGATCGCCCACGTGACCGAGCCGCTCCACATCGAGATCGGCGCCGCGCTGGCCGGCGGCGTCGCGCTGTACCTGGTCGGCCACGTCCTGTTCCGGTGGCGCTTCGTCCGCACGATCAACCGCGAGCGGCTGGGCGTCGCGGTGCTGCTCGCCGCGTTCGTCCCCGTCTCCACGTCGATGCCGGCGTGGGTGGCGCTGGTCGTGGTCGAGGTGGTGACCTGGGCCCTCGTGATCTACGAGACCACCGCTTGGTCCGCCACCCGGCACCTGATCCGCGACGAGCACGGCCTGCCCGGCGACGACGGCGACGTCCGCAGCGCGGGCGAGGAGTCCGCCTGATGCAGCCGCAGATGCGCGCCCTGCCCGAGATGACGCCCCTGCAGGCGTACTGGCGCGGGACGATCACGGCCCTGGTGGTGGCGCTGCCGGTCGGGGTGCTCAACCAGGTGCTGGTCTCAGGCGGCGACGTCGACGAGGGCTCGCCCTGGGTCCTGCTCTTCTGGGTGCTGATCATGTTCGGCGCCGCGGCGGGAGGATGGGCGGTCCGGCGCCTGTCGCCGTCGGCGTCGCTCGCCTGGGCCGCCGGCGCCGCGGCCACCGCCTACGCGGTGGTGCAGGCGATCGGCGTGGTGCGGCGCCTGGCCAACGGCGACGACATCAGCTGGATCGCCTACCCGTTCCTCGCACTGCTGATGGCGACCTGCGGGCTGCTCGGCGCGTTGTACGCGGGCCGGATGGCGCGTCGCTACGGTGACGGCGAGGGCGGCGGCTGACCCGGCGAGCGGGGGCACCGGCCGGACCGACCCACTTCTGCGAGGGGGACGAGTGAGCATCCTGGTGATCGACCTTGGGACGAGCGCGGTGCGCGCCGCCGTCGTGCACGACGACGCCACCGTCACGCACGAGTTCCGGGCGACGACGCTGCCCGACTCCCCCGCCCCCGGCCTGGTCGAGTTCGACGCCGCCGCCTACGCCGCGGCGGCCATGGAGTGCGCCCGCGCCGCACTCGATGCCCACGGGTCGGTCGACGCCGTCGGCGTGACCAACCAGCGGGCCACCACGATCGTCTGGGACCGGGTCACCGGCGAACCGCTGGCCCCGGCGCAGGGCTGGCAGGACCTCCGCACCGTCGGCGACTGCCTGGTGCTCGGCGCCGAGGGCATCCGCCTGGCCCCCAACCAGTCCGCCACCAAGCTGGCGAACATCCTCGACCAGGTCGACCCCGACCGCGCCAGGGACGTGTGCTTCGGCTCGCCCGACTCCTGGATCATCTGGCAGCTGACCGGCGGCGCGCACCACGTGTCGGACCTGACCAACGCCGGGACCTGGGGGCTGCTGCGCCCGGACGCCTCGCACTACGACGTGGCGGTGATGGAGCGCCTGCGCATCCCGGCGTCGATCCTGCCCCGCATCGTCGACTCGTCCGGCGTGGTCGGCGAGGCCATCGCGCTCGACGGCGCCCCGCCCGTGTGCGGGATCGCGGGCGACCAGCAGGCGTCGCTCATCGGCCAGGGCGGCGTGCGGCCGGGTGCGGCCAAGATCACGTTCGGCACCGGGGGGATGCTCGACGTCTGCCTCGGCCCGGACCGGCCGACGTTCGCCACGCGCGGCGGCGCGGGCACCTTCCCGATCGCGTGCTGGCGGCGCGGCGAGGAGACCGTGTGGGGCGTCGAGGCGATCATGCTCTCGGCAGGTACCAACGTGGAGTGGCTCGTCGAGGACCTCGGGATCCTCGACCGGCCCGAGGACTCGGCCGAGCTCGCCGCGTCGGTCGCCGACACCGGCGGCGTCGTCTACGTGCCGGCGCTGCTCGGGCTCGGCACGCCGCGCTGGGACTACGGCGCCCGCGGTGCGCTCCTCGGCCTCACCCGTGGCTCGGGACGGGCGCACGTGACCCGGGCCGTGCTGGAGGGCGTCGCCGAACGGGGTGCCGATCTGGTCGAGTCCGCCGAGGCCGACACGGGCTGCACGCTGGACACGCTGCGCATCGACGGCGGCATGTCGACCAACCCGGTGTTCGTCCAGATGCTCGCGGACGCGACCCAGCGTCCGGTCGAGGTCTCGCCCGTGACCGAGGCGACCGCGCTCGGTGCCGGGTTCCTGGCGGGGCTGGCGGTGGGCACCTGGTCGGACTGGGACGACGTGGCTGCGGCGTGGC
>JAEZAI010000357.1 GCA_023427825.1 Actinomycetes bacterium | reverse complement strand
CCCAGCGGTGCACGCCGCCGAGGTGCTCGACCAGGTCCCGCAGCGTCCAGCCGGGACACGACGGCACCGGCGCCGACAGGTCGGTGACGATCAGCTCGGTGATGCGAGCCGAGTCGTTGCGGAGCTGCTCGGTGTCCATGTCAGGCGCGGTGATCACGGCCGCAGACGCTACCGGCCGACCGCGATCCGGCCCTTCTGTGATGCTGTTCCGGGCGAAACCACCCGGAAAAGCATCACGAAACCCTGGGGGCGGCCGGGGTGGTCACTCGGCCTCGGAGTGCGTGACCGGCGCCTCGCCCATCCACTCGCGCAGGGTGTTCTTGAGCTTCGTCTGCTGGATGAAGATGTCGTGCTCGGGCGACACGCCGCCCGCCGGCTGCGGCGACTTCCAGTAGAAGCTCAGCCACTCCTGCACGCCCGATTGGCCGGCGCGCTGCGCGAGGTCCAGGAACAGCGCCAGGTCCAGGACGATCGGCGCGGCCAGGATGGAGTCGCGGCAGAGGAAGTCGACCTTGATCTGCATCGGGTAGCCCATCCATCCGTAGATGTCGATGGCGTCCCACCCCTCCTTGTTGTCGCCGCGGGGCGGGTAGTAGTTGATCCGCACGACGTGGTCGATGTTCCCGTAGAGCTCGGGATAGACCTCGGGCTGCAGGATCGTGTCCAGCACGCCGAGCTTCGAGACCTCCTTGGTCTTGAAGTTCTCGGGGTCGTCCAGCACCTCGCCGTCCCGGTTGCCGAGGATGTTCGTGGAGTACCAGCCCCGCATGCCGAGCATCCGGGCCTTGAACCCCGGCGCCAGGATCGTCTTCATCAGCGTCTGGCCGGTCTTGAAGTCCTTGCCGGTGATCGGCACGCCGTTGCACAGCGCCAGCTCCTCCATGCACGGCAGGTCGGTGCTGAGGTTCGGGGCGCCGTTGGCGAACGGGACGCCCGACGCGAGCGACGCGTACACGTAGAGCTGACTGGGCGAGATGTTCTCGTCGTCGGCCTTCAGCCCGGCCTCGAACGCCTCGATCGTCTCGTGAACCGCTGACGGCTCCTGGTACGCCTCCGTGGAGCCGCACCACACCATGACCAGGCGGTCGCACTCGTTCTCGGTGCGGAACCGCTCGATGTCGGCGATCAGCTGCTGCGCCAGGTCCCACTTGGACTCACCGGTCTTCACCCGGACGCCCTCGCGCCGCTTCACCCAGCGCTGGTCGAACACGGCGGGCATGGCGTTGATGCCCTCGAGCTCGCCCGACAGCGGGGCCAGGTCACGCTCCTCGAGCACGCCGGCGGTGCGGGCGGCCTCCAGCGCGTTCGGCGAGATGGGATCCCAGCCCCCGAAGACGACGTCGTCCAGGCCGGCCAGCGGCACGAAGTCCTTGATCATCGGATTGCGGCCCTCCTCGCGGCGGCCGAGCCGGATGTGGGCCATCTGGGTGAGCGAGCCGACGGGGACGGCGAGACCCTGACGGGCCGCCAGCACACCGGCGTAGGCCGTGGACGCGACGGCTCCCATGCCGGGCGTGAGGATCCCCAGGCGACCGGACGCGGGAGCGATCTGCAGCGATTCAGGCATGGTGCGCACTCTAGGACTCCCCCACCGCGGGCACCTCCGCAGCCACCCGCCGCGCCGCCACCCCCTGCCGAGCCGGTGCGCGGACGGGGCTTCCGGCGGACGGCGACGTCGTGGACGACCATCCGGTACGCCGAAGCGGTCAGGAGGGGTGCTCGACGGCGCGGTAGCGGTCCTCGTCGGCGTCGATCCGGCGGCGCAGCGCGTCCTCGGGGTCGACGCCCACCCGGCGGGTCATGTCGACGACCGCGGCCAGCAGCGTCCCCGCCCGCTCGACGTCGGACGGGTCCTCGGCCACCGCTCGGGCCAGGCCGACGAGCACGCCGGCCTCGACCGCGCCGCCCAGGCCGAACGCCTCGACGGCACCCTCCAGACCGAGCGCCTCGGCCTTGCGCTGCACCTTCATGGCCCGGGTCAGCGCCGGCAGCGCGTGCGGGATGCCGTCGAACGCAGAGTCCCGACCCTGCTCGGCCCGCTTGGTCGCCTCCCACACCGAGATCGCACCGTCGACGCCGGCCTCGTCGGGCCGCCCCTCCGTAGCGCGCACCAGGTCCTCGTTGCGGCTCACGAGCTTGTCGTGGATGGCCCGGGCCACGTCCGCCAGGTCGAACCACCCGGCCTCGGCACCGAGCGCGGCGTGGAACACCACCTGGTACAGCAGGTCGCCGAGCTCGCTGGTCAGCTCCTCCGCGCCCTCGCCCGAGGTGGGGTCGTAGGCGTCGATCGCCTCGAGCACCTCGTAGGACTCCTCGAGCAGGAACCGCTTGAGCGAGTCGTGCGTCTGGTCCGCCTTCCACGGGTCGCTCACCCGCAGCTCCCGCATGAGCGCCTCGAACCGGGCCACCTCGGGGGCCACCGGAGCGGACAGCCGCGGGATCCACAGCGAGGTCAGGTGATCGGGCTCGACCGAGCGGTCGAGGTCCTCCCACGCCACCTCCACGATCCGCTCGTCGGGCAGCCCCAGGCGCTGCAGCAGCACGACCGGCCCCTGGGGGCCGTCGTCGATCGCCAGCTTGATGTCCGACAGCACGAACGACGAGTCGCACTGGCCGACGAGCATGGGACCCCGCTCCCCCGCCGCCTCGACCTCGAAGCGGTGCCCGTCGACGAGGCGCACGCCGAGCTCCACGGGGTCGATCCCCAGCCGGGCCCAGGTGAGGTCCAGGAAGGACAGCGCCGGGTGCAGCACGGTGGTCACGCGCTCGTCGGCGACCAGCAGCTCCACCGTGTGCTCCGCGACGACCGGCGATCCTGGCACCGCGTACACCACCGTGCCGTGCTCGACCGCCGCGGCCACCAGCGTGTCGACGATCTCGCGGTACACCTCCTCGATCGCCTCGGCGCGCTCGTAGACGTCGTCGAAGCTCACCGTGCCGTCCGGCACCACCACGGCTGCGGGGTGGCGCGTGGTGCGGAGGAAGGTGGGCGCGTCGGCGGTCAGGCGCTCGGTGGTCCCGTGCGTGACCAGGTCGGGGCTGCCGGGCCCGAGCCCGACCACCTCGACGACGGGTGGTTGCGACGGCACGGGGCTCGGACGATCGATCAGGGGGTGGCGCCGGCGGCGCCGCCGGTCACGTCGTCGATCCCGCCCGCCGGCGGCAGCGCGCCCAGCGGCAGCGCCGGAGGCAGGACGGTCAGCCCGGTCTGCGACAGCGAGGTGCCGCTGCCGAACTGCGGGTCGATGGTGACCCGCTCGTTCACCCGGATCTGCAGCCAGGCGCTGACGCCCTGCTGCACGATCGTCCGGGCCAGCTCCTGGAGCTGGTCCTGGGCGTCGTCGAACGACAGCCTCCCCTTGGACTCGACACGGAACCACACCACGGAGTCGTCGTTGTCGATGACGTCGGCGACGGGGCCGACCACCGCACCGACGCGGGACGAGTCGATCCGCTCCAGCAGCGACTCGGGCAGGAAGGATCGGGGCCGGCACTGCTCGGGCGTGAGCGCCAGGTTCGCGCCCTCCACCTCGTCCGCCAGGTCCTCCAGCCCGGTGCCGTCGGCGAGCGCGGCTCGTGCGGCGCGCACCCCGCCGGCCGGCACCACCACCGCGGTCAAGCAGACCTGGTCCCAGTAGGTCGGCACGCCGT
>JAEZAI010000260.1 GCA_023427825.1 Actinomycetes bacterium | reverse complement strand
CCGCATGGTCCGGCTCGTCCTGCGGGGCGCCGAACAGGCAGAGCGCCGCGTCGCCCTCGAACTTGTTGATCCAGCCGCCTTCGCGGTCGACCACGGCGACGACGATCGAGAAGAAGCGGTTGAGCATGCCGACGACGTCCTCGGGGCTGTGACGTTCGGAGAACCGGGTGTAGCCGCGCAGGTCGACGAAGAGCACGGTGACCTCGCGACGGTCGCCGGTGCGGGTGGGCTCGTCGTACGACAGCGCCAGGTCCGCCAGGTCCGCCTGGCCGACCTGGCGGCCGAACAGGTCCCGCAGCGCCTCGCGCTCACGGATGCCGGCGACGAGGTCGTTCACGCCCTCGGCGAGACGGCCGAGCTCGCCCAGGTCGTCGACCGGCACGTGCACGTCGAGGTCCCCCTGCTCGATCCGGCGGAGGGCGTCGCGCACCCGGTTCAGCGGTCGGGACACGGAGATGGAGGCGATCGCCATGACCAGGCCGCCGGCGAGCGCGCCGACGACGGCGATCCACGCCAGCCGGTCGCCGTCGAGCGGCACCGGCGCGATCAGCGGGTTCAGGCCGATGGCGAGCAGCGGCACGGCGCTCCCCATCAGCCACGCGAGCATCAGCCGGGGCAGCACGTCCCGGCGGTCCTCGGGGAGCTCGGCCTCGGCCAGCGCCAGCGCGTAGAGGGGCCGGAAGTGGCCCTCGAGCAGCAGGTACAGGAGCGTGCACGTGATGACGCCGGCGAGCGCGAGGCCGAACGAGATCCGCTGCACGTCCTGGTTGATCGCCCCGAACAGGACCGCGGCCCCGAACCACGACACCAGCGCGGACAGCGTCTCGAACGTCGGCAGGCTGAACAGGAACCGCCGCTGTCGCTCCGTGGGCGGGTTGCCGAGCCGAACCCACGAGACGGCGTGGCGCAGCAGCAGGGCGTTGACGGGGAAGGCGACCAGCACCATGACACCGATGTAGATCCCGAACGCGATCAGGTTGATCGTCCGCGACTCCAGCTCGCTCTCGGCCGAACCGGGGAACAGGAACTGGAAGTAGGCCACCACGGCGACCAGACCGAGCCCGTTGGCGAGCAGCTGGAGCAGCACGACGCCGCGGACCGTGGCGCGGGCCTGCACCGGTCCGGGGATGTTCAGCGCGGCCTGCTCCACGCCGCGGCAGTGTACGGCTCCCTTCGTTCCGGCCCAGAGCGAGGCTCACCGCCGGGGCCGGACAGCCTGGGTGATTGCCCCAGGCGCTCGACCTCGAGCGGTCGCCGATGGTTCCATTCGACCCGGCGAACGGGCGGGCGACGTGGTCGTCCCGGCCGGGGGGACACGGAGGCGGGAATGGCTGAGGAAGTGGTCAGCGTGGGGCGCGCCCGATGGGCTCGGCTCGCGGTGGTCGTGGTGATCGCGCTCGGATGGGCGGTGTCGCCGCTGGCGTCGGCCGGCGCGGACGACGCGACGGCGACCGTCACCGGACGCATCACCCGGGCCGGCATCCCGGTCGGAGGGACCTGCGCGGTCTGGGACGCCCAGGACGGATCCGCGCTGCTGTCGGTGACGACCGACGCGAACGGCGAGTACACGCTCACCGTCCCCGCCGGGGTCCCGGGCAGGGTCTACGCCTGCGGGACCGCGACGACGGTGACGACCTGGTACCCGCAGGCGTCGTCGCCCTGGACCGCCGAGACCGTGCCGTTCGCCGCCGGCTCGACCCAGGTGCGCGACATCGAGCTCCAGTCGATCAACACGCTCGGCGTGATCGTCCGGGACCTGCCGAACGTCGCCGGCTGCGTCGTCGCGGTGACCGACAACGTCGGCACCGTCAAGAGGGTCGAGCTCCGGTCGACCACCCTGACGAAGGTGTACGTGGCCGACGCGTTCGGTCTGCCTGCGGTGGCGAAGGCAGCGACGCTCGAGTGCAACGGCAGGCGGGTCGGCGTGGGGCGCGCCCCCGACGCGTCCACGCCGCTCTGGCAGAACCGCTCCCCGCAGCCCCCGGTCCTGTCGATCCTCTACGACGCAGCCGGTCCGACGATCACCGCCACGCCGTCGGTGGCGGGCCGCTGGTCGCAGAGCGCGATCACCGTGACGTTCAGCTGTCTCGATGCCGGCTCCGGCGTGGCGTCGTGCCCCGCGCCGGTCGTGCTCGGCGAGGGCCAGGCCATGTGGGTCAGCGCCACCGACCGGGACGGCAACGTGACGTGGCTGCCCGTCGGTCCCACGCTGGTCGACGCCACGCCACCCCGACCGGCGATCACCGGCGACGGTCGGACGTTCAAGAAGGGGCAACCGCTCGCGCTCGGCTGCGACATGGTCGATGACCGCTCCGGCATCGCCTGGGTCCGATCGGACTGCCCGGCCTGGGGCTCGCCGGCCTCGGCGTTGCCCGTCGGAACGCACCGCTACACGGTCGTCGCGTCGGACTGGGCCGGCAACGTCACGACTGCGACGGCCACGATCACGATCGTCAAGTGACACCCGGGAGGAGCGGGGGTCACAGGGACCGGTCGGGAAGGATTGCTCAGCGGGAACAGGTCCCTGGGTAGACCTGTGGATTGCCGGACCTCCGGCCGTCCGGCACCCTTGGTCCATGGCGGCGGATGCAGGCGGGGCGACCGATCTGACGGCCTCGGACGTCGACGCGGTCCGGGCGCTCCTGCGCCGTTCCGACGAGGGTGCTCGGCGCGAGGGCCTGGCCCTGATCGACGGGTGGGGGGACCGGCTGCCCGACCCCGCTGGCGCGGGCGCGCTGCTCAAGGCCGCCACCCTCGCCTACCCGTGGGTGCGCAGCCAACGGATCGATCCGGCGCTGCGACTGGCCCGGTTCCTCTGCCGGTCGCCCCGTGCGGTCGAGGTCCGTGACGTGGAAGCGGCCTACCTGGTCTCCGCGGAGCGGGTCCGTCGTGTGCTGCTGCACCTGCTGGCGCTGCGTCGGGACGCAGATGGCGTGACCGCCCTGTCGTTCCTGATCGGCCCGGACGGTCCCGCCGATCTGCTCCCGCTGCCGACCGGCGGGCTGCTGACCCCGGCGCTGCAGGAGCCGTCCGCCATCGGGATGGTGCCGTCCCTCGTCCACGTGGCCTCCCGGCCCGGGTGGGCCTGGCACGCGGCGGAGCTCCTGGAGCAGCTCGTGTCCGAGGAACGGCTGGACCGGCGGCAGCACGTGGCCGTCGCCGACGGCCTGACCCCCGTGGTGGCGGGCCTGGTCGAGGCGTGTGACCGGGCGACGGCCGAACGCGAGCGTCCGGGTCGTGCCCGCGTCGACGACGCGTCCGACGACGAGCGGTCGGGCCGGGACCGCACCCGGGCCGACCGGTTCCGGCTGCGATCCCTCGTGTCGCTGTTCCGGGCGCTGCCGGGCGAGATCGCCGCTCCGGCGCTGCGGCGAGTGCTGGCGTCGGCGGACGCTCGGGTCGGCGCCATGGGTGCGACGGCGCTCCTGTCGTCCGATCAGGCGGTCGCCCCGGAGCGTCTGGACCTGGTCGCCCGCGACCCCGAGGCACGCGCCGAGCTCCTCGACGGGCTCGCCGAGATCGACCGGTTGCAGGAGCTCTCGCCGTCGTGGCGCACGGGCCGGTCCCGCGCCGAGGCGGAGCTGGTCCGCTGGTTGTCGGCCGACACCGAGCTCGGCACCCGGCCCGACGAGCTCGAGCACCTCGAGACGCTCGCCGCGGGTGAGCACCCCGACGACGGCGCCGTGCACCTGTTCCGCTTCCGGCTGCGGTCGCCGCACTGGTCGTCGGCCCGCGGGTGGATGATCGGCGCGGCGGGCCCGTTCCGGGCCGACGGCTCGGTGGCGGAGGGCTTCGAGGCCTTCGCGTCGTCGGTGTACTCGGCGGAGGACGAGGACCACCTGGACGGCCACCTCGACACCATCCTCGACGCCCTCGGCGCCTGGCCCGACCCCGAGGAGTCCTGACCCTCCGAGCCATAGGTGCTCCGGGAGCGCTCCCGGATGCGGCACTAGCCTCGCGGCCATGGGGACGGGGGCGAACCGTGGAGTGGACGCACGCCCGGACTACGTCCGGGGCCTGCACGAGGTGGCCGACGGGGTGCTGGCCTACCTGCAACCCGACGGGGGTTGGGGCTGGTCCAACGCCGGGCTCGTGTGCGGCGACGGTTCCTCGCTGCTCGTCGACACGCTCTTCGACTCGGAGCTGACCCGCCGGATGCTCGACGACATGCGGCCGGTGACCACCGCCCGGCCGATCCGCACGCTCGTCAACACCCACGCCAACGGCGACCACTGCTACGGCAACGGACTGGTGGGCGCGCCGCGCGCGGATGCGCCCCGCGCCGGCTCGCCGACCGACGAGGCCGACGCCGTGCAGTCGGTCGAGATCATCGCCTCACGTGCGACCGCCGAGGAGATGGACGAGGTCCCGCCGGAGCTGCTCGGCGCCATGGTCGACAACGACCTGGGCGACGACGACCTCAACCGCTACGTCCGCGACGCGTTCGGCCCGTTCGACTTCGCCGGCGCCAGCCCGGCCGCTCCCACCCGCACGTTCGACGGCTCGCTCGGCCTGGACGTGGCCGGCACGCAGGTGGAGCTCATCGAGGCCGGTCCGGCGCACACCGCCGGCGACGTGATCGTCCACGTGCCCGAGTCGGGCGTGGTGTTCGTCGGCGACCTCGGGTTCATCGGCGGCACCCCGATCGTGTGGGCCGGGCCCCTCGCGAACTGGTGCGACGCCATCGACCTGATCGCAGGGCTGGGCGCGCCGACGGTGGTGCCCGGGCACGGTCCCGTGTGCGGCGTGGCCGAGCTGCTCGAGGTCCGTGACTACCTCTGCCACGTCGAGCGCGAGGCCACCGAGCGGTTCGAGGGCGGCATGTCGGCCGAGGACGCCATCGCGGACATCGACCTGGACCGCTGGGCGGAGCTCGGCGAGGCCGAGCGGATCGTGGTCAACGTCCACACCGTGTACCGGCACCTGGACTCCGACGCGCCGCAACCGGGGGTGCTGGAGCTGTTCCGCCAGATGGCGACGTACCGCCGGCGGCCCTGAGCGGCTCAGCGCAGATCGCGCAGCAGCTTCGGCCGGTGGCCGCGCCGGTCAGTAGGCGGTGATCCCGCGGCCCACCCGGTCGAGCGCGTCGAGCGCGCCGGGATGGCGGGCCACCCGGCGGTAGAGGCGCTCGGTGAGCTCCCTGCTCTCCCGACCCTCCACTGCGTCGGTGTACGAGACGCCGAAGCGTTGGACGATCTCCTGCTCCCGGGCCAGCTCGTCGGGCGACGGCTCGGGGTCGGGGATGTCGGCCGGGAACTCGTCCAGCTCACCGGCGTCGAGCCAGATGAACTGGTTCTCCACGTCGACGTCCACCACGATCGTCGCGGTTTCCGGACCATCGCCGTCCGCGCCGTCGGGCGCCTCGTCGGCGTCGGCCCGGACGCTGACGCGGACCATCCGGCCGTCGTGGAACGGGCTGCTGAGCGGGCCGGGCGGCGCGGTCCGGGCCTGCTGCCAGATCTGGTCGATCTCGTCCTCCTGGAGCCGTTCGTAGCTCTCGGACAGGGTCATCGCCAGGCCGTGGCCGTCGGGACAGGTCCAGCAGTGGAACGAGTCCGTGCCGTCGGCGCCCGGAGTGCCACCCAGGTGCAGGTCGGCCGAGCAGATCGGGCAGCTCGGCACGGACACACCGGCGGGCGGGCGGGTGAGGTCTGCGTTCAGGGTCACCCCGTCAACGGTAGCGACGGCTCGACGGGATTCCACCCGCTGCGCTCCAGCTGGGGATGCCGTCGACGGGTCACCGCCCACCGGCCCGCGGGCCCGAACGGCGGGTGAGGCGGCGGCGTCGAGGGCTAGCGTCGGCCGGGTGAGCGGTGCAGCACCAGACGCCGTCCGGGTGGAGCGCGACGGTCCCGTCACGGTGGTGACGATCGACCGGCCCGACGTGCGCAACGCGGTCGACGGTCCGACGGCCCAGCTCCTGGCGGACGCCTTCCGCGGCTTCGACGCCGATGCGGATGCGTCGGTCGCCGTGCTCACCGGCGCCGGGGGCACCTTCTGCTCGGGTGCCGACCTGATCGGCTTCAGCGACGGCCGGGGCAACCGGGTGTCGGAGGACATGGCCGACGACGGACCGATGGGTCCCACGCGGATGCAGCTGTCGAAGCCGGTGATCGCCGCCGTCGAGGGCTACGCCGTCGCCGGCGGCCTGGAGCTGGCGCTCTGGTGCGACCTGCGAGTCGCCGCCGAGGACGCCACGTTCGGCGTGTACTGCCGGCGTTGGGGCGTGCCGCTGATCGACGGCGGCACCGTGCGGTTGCCTCGTCTGGTCGGCCACAGCCACGCGCTCGACCTCATCCTCACCGGGCGGGGCGTGTCCGGGGAGGAAGCCCGGACCATGGGCCTGGCCAACCGGTTGGTGCCGGCGGGCCAGGCGCTCGAGGCGGCCGTCGCGCTCGCCCACCAGGTCGCCGGGTTCCCGCAGGTGTGCATGCGGTCGGACCGCCGCTCCAGCTACGAGCAGTGGGACCTGCCGTTCGAACAGGCGATGGGCCGGGAGACCGAGCTCGGCCTGGAACCCATCCGATCGGGCGAGACCTTCGCCGGGGCCGAGCGCTTCGCCGGCGGCGAGGGTCGCGGCGGCGCCGGCGTCTGAGCGCGACCGTTCGCGGGCGACCACCAGCATCGCCCGGTCACCATCCGCCGACCAGGAGCAGCCATGACCGGACCCGACCTGTCGCCCAAGCCCGCCACCCCGGCCACCGCGGCGGCCAACGCCGCGGTCCGCGGCGCCCTGCCCTTCGGCGACCGGACCGACTTCGAGCTCGCGGAGCGCGGGCGCGTGGCGTCGTCGCCGGCGCGCCAGGTCACCGGTGAGGGTGGCGGCGTCACCTGGGACCTCGACGCGTGGTCGTTCCTGGACGGTGAGCCACCCGACTCGGTCAACCCGAGCCTCTGGCGGCAGTCCCAGCTCTGCTCGATCGAGGGGCTGTTCGAGGTGGTCGACGGGATCCACCAGGTCCGGGGCTTCGACCTGTCGAACATCACCTTCGTCCGGGGCGACACCGGATGGATCGTCATCGATCCGCTGACGTCGGCCGAGACGGCGCGGGCTGCGTTGGACCTGGCCAACGACGAGCTGGGCGAGCGACCGGTCGTGGCAGTGATCTACACGCACAGCCACGTCGACCACTTCGCCGGCGTGCGGGGCATCACGACTGACGAGGACGTCGCCGCAGGGCGGGTGCGGATCATCGCCCCGGCCGGGTTCCTGGAGGCGGCGATCTCGGAGAACGTCATCGCCGGCAACGTGATGACCCGCCGAGCCTCCTACATGTACGGGGTGCTGCTGCCCCGGGGGCCGCAGGGTCTGGTCGGCAGCGGTCTGGGCCAGACGACACCGCTCGGCACCTTCGGCCTGATCGCCCCGACCGAGCTGATCTCCGAGACGGGCACCGAGCTGATCGTCGACGGCGTCCGCATCGAGTTCCAGCTCACCCCCGGCACCGAGGCGCCCGCCGAGATGAACTTCCTGTTCCCGGACCACCGCGCCCTCTGCATGGCGGAGAACTGCACGGCGGTGTTCCACAACGTCTACACACCGCGGGGTGCGCAGATCCGCGACGCGCTGGGCTGGTCGACGTACCTGCACGAGTCGCTGGAGCTGTACGCCGACAGGGCGGACGTCAGCTTCGCCAGCCACCACTGGCCGCGCTGGGGTGCCGACGCCATGCGCCAGCACCTCGCGTCGCAGCGGGACCTGTACCGGTACCTGCACGACCAGACCATGCGTCTGGCGAACCACGGGCTGACCTCGCTGGAGATCGCCGAGGAGCTGCGTCTTCCGCCGTCGCTGGGCGACGAGTTCTTCAACCGGGACTACTACGGCACGCTCAACCACAACGTGAAGGCCGTGTACCAGCGGTACCTGGGCTTCTTCGACGGCAACCCGGCGCACCTCCATCCGCTGCCGCCGGTCGAGGCCGGCATCCGCTACGTCGAGTTCATGGGCGGGGCCGACGAGCTGCTGCGGCGTGCCCGCGACAGCTTCGAGGCCGGGGAGTACCGGTGGGTGGCGCAGGTGGTCGATCACCTGGTGTTCGCAGAGCCCGACAACATGGAGGCCCGTGCGCTGCAGGCCGACGCGCTGGAGCAGTTGGGATACCAGGCCGAGTCGGGACCGTGGCGGTCCTTCTACCTGACCGGTGCGCAGGAGCTCCGCAACGGACCGCCGCCGCTGGTGATCAAGAGCGCCGAGAAGCCCGACGTGATGGCGGCGATGACCGTCGACATGCTGCTGCAGTTCGTCGGGGTGCACCTGAACGGGCCGAGCGCCGCGGGCGTCGAGCTGGCGCTCACGCTGGAGGTGCGGGACGCCTCGGCCGAGGGCGGGGGCGGCGGGTCCGGTGAGATCCACGCAGTCGGGCTCGCCAACGGCGCGCTGCACCACCGCTCCGGCGGTCCGCACCCCCACGCCGAGGTCACGGTCAGCACCACGCACGCCGGACTCGTCGCGGCGATCACCGCCGGTCGGCTCGAGCAGCTCGCGGACCGCGACGACACCACCGTCGAGGGCCGCGTCGAGGCGCTGTCCGAGCTGTCGGACCTGCTCGACGACTTCGAGCTGTTCTTCCCGATCGTCACGCCGTAGCC
>JAEZAI010000253.1 GCA_023427825.1 Actinomycetes bacterium | reverse complement strand
CCGCGGCCGCCGTGACCGTTCCTCGAGACCATCGAGGCCCTCCGCTCGAACCCGGGCCACGTACTTGTAGAACACCGCCCGCGACACGCCCTCGTCCCGACAGAGCGCAGCCACGTTGATCGACTCTCGAGCGTGCTCGTCCAACGCGAACGCCGCAGCAGTCGCCTTCACCGACATCGGAATCACCTCACCGGCCATCAACTCCAATCGGAGCCACGACATCAGGTGTCAACGATGTTGCGCGACATCAACTGTCCACGATGTCCCGAGACCGGACAGCACCCGATCGGGTGCCGCACCGGGAACGAAACGGGCAGGGCACCGGGTCAGGCGGCGGCGCGGTCGCCGGTCTGCACCCGCCAGAGGGCGGCGTACAGGCCGCCGCCGGCCACCAGCTCGTCGTGGGTCCCGGCCTCGACGATGCGGCCCGCCTCCATCACGTGGATCCGGTGCGCGTGGCGGATCGTGGACAGCCGGTGAGCGATCACGATCGTCGTGCGGTCGACCGAGACGCGCGCCAGCGACTCCTGGATGGCGGCCTCGGTCTCGTTGTCGATCGCGGACGTGGCCTCGTCGAGCAGCAGGACCGAAGGGTCGCGGAGGATCGCACGGGCGATCGTGATCCGCTGGCGCTGTCCGCCCGAGAGCTTCTGGCCCCGCTCCCCCACCACGCTGTCGTAGCCGTGGGGCATGGCGCGGATGAACGCGTCGGCCTCGGCGAGCACCGCGGCCCGCGCGATCTGCTCGGGCGTGGCGTCCGGGCGGCCGTACGCGATGTTCTCCCGGACCGTGCCGTGGAACAGGAAGACGTCCTGGGGGACGAAGCCGGTGGCACCGCGGAGCGAGGCGAACGTGAGCTCCGGCAGCGCGACGCCGTCCATCGACACCGTGCCCGAGTCCGGCTCGTAGAGGCGCAGCAGCAGCTTGAGGACCGTGGACTTGCCGGACCCGGTCGACCCGACGATCGCGTGGGTCTCTCCGGCCGGCACGTGGAGGGAGAAGCCCTTGAGGACCGCGCGGTCGGCGTCGCCCGCGGACCGGTCCACCGGCGCCTCCTCGTCGGCCGACGCACCCGCGGGCTGCGGAGGCGGGCGGTGGTAGCTGAACGTGACGTCGTCGAAGCGCACCTCGCCGCGGACCGGCTGCGCCAGCTCCTGCGTCCCGGGTTGGATCGACGGCTGCAGCTCCAGGAGGCCGAAGATGCGACGGCAGCTGGCCATGGCCCGCTGGTAGAGGTCGAGGATCTCACCGAGCTCGGTGAGCGGCCACAGCAGGCGCTGCGTCATGAACACCAGCACCGAGTACATGCCGACCGCGAGCGTGCCGTCGAGCGCGGCCTTGCCGCCCACGACCAGCGTCATCGTGAAGCCGGCGAGGATCGCGACGCGGATGAGCGGGATGAACGCGCTCGACAGGCGGATGGCGTCGCCGTTGACCCGTCGGTAGCGCTGGCTCTCGACCTCCAGGCGGCCGACCTCGCGCTCCTCGCCGTTGAAGGCCTTGACCGTGGCGACGCCGCCCAGGCTGTTGCTCAGCGTGTCGCCGATGTCGGTGGCCGCAGCCCTCACGGCGTCGTACCGGGGCTCGAGCCGCCGCTGGTAGCGCAGTGACCCCAGCACGATGATCGGGATGGGCAGGAACGCCAGGACCATCAGCGTGGGGGAGATCACCGCGAAGACCAGACCGACGAGCACCACGTTGGCGATCGACTGGATGATGTCGTCGGCGCCGACGTCCAGGAACCGCTCGAGCTGGTTCACGTCGTCGTTGAGGACGGTCATCATCCCGCCCGAGGTGGTGTCCTCGAAGTAGCTCATCTCGAGCGACTGCACGTGGCGGTACGCCTCCATGCGGGTGTCGTGCTCGACGGTCTGGGCCAGGTTCCGCCAGGTCACGTGGGCGACGTACTGGCTGGCGGACTCGGCGAGCCAGATCACGATCGTGGCGGCGGCCAGGATCAGCAGCTGCTGGAAGCGGTCCTCGACGCCGGTGAGCCGGTTGAGCAGCGAGTCGCCCTCGTTCACGACCACGTCGACGGCCACACCGATCAGCAGCTCCGGCAGCACGTCGAACACCTTGTTGGTCACCGACATGACCGTGGCGAACACCACCTTGGGACGCTGGCGGGACGCGTGTCGCCACAGGTCCCGCATGGGTGGCGTGCTCGAGAGCGGGAACGTGCCGCTCGTGCGCAGGGGCGTCGGTCCAGGGGCCTCGTCGGTCACCCCGACAGACAACCCCGTCCGCGCCGGACCGGCCACATGATTCGTGACGTCCGCCGAGGGCCGGGACGACCGCGACGCGGTCCTATGGTCCGGAGGTGGCGGTGCTCGGGATCCTCGTCGGCCTGGTGCTGCTGACCCTGGGTGCCGAGCTGGTCGTGCGGGGCGGCAGCCGGCTGGCTGCGCTCGCCGGGGTCTCGCCGCTGGTCGTGGGCCTCACGGTCGTGGCCGTGGGGACGAGCACGCCCGAGCTCGCCGTCGGCATCGGGAGCGCGCGGGACGGCGCCGGCTCGCTGGCGCTCGGCAACGTCGCCGGTTCGAACACGGTCAACATCCTGCTGGTGCTCGGACTCACGGCCGCGCTGTCGCCGATCGCGGTCCGGACACGGGTGCTGCGCATCGACCTGCCGGTCATGGTCGGTGCGTCGGCGGCCCTCCTGGTCATGTGCCTGGACGGTCACCTGAGCGGCGTGGAGGGCGGCGTGCTCCTCGCCGCTGCCGCGGCCTACACGGTGGTCGTCGTGCGCACGAGCCGGGACGAGGACCCCGTCGTCGCGGACGAGTACCGGGCGGAGTTCGGCATCGACGGGGCAGCTGCGGCGCCTGAGCGCGACCGGGGCCGGCGCATCGCGGCGCTGCTCGGGGTCACGCTCGCCGGCATCGCGGTCATCCTCGTGGGCGCGGAGCTCCTCGTGCGGGGCGCGGTGGACGCGGCCACCGCGCTGGGCGTGTCCGACGCGTTCATCGGGCTCACCGTGGTGGCCATCGGCACCTCGGCGCCGGAGCTGGCCACCGCGCTCGTCGCCGGCCTGCGCGGCGAGCAGGACATCTCGGTCGGCAACGTGCTCGGGTCGAGCATCTACAACATCCTGCTGGTCCTCGGCGCCACGGTCGTGGCCGCGCCGGGCGGCCTGGAGGTGCCCGACGGCGTCGTCCGCTTCGACCTCCCCGTCGTCCTGGCGGTCGCGGTGCTGTGCGTCCCCGTGCTGCTGACCGGCCGGCGCGTCACGCGAACCGAGGGCTGGGTCTTCGTCGGCCTCTACGCGGCGTTCCTGGCCGTGGTGCTGCTGACCAGGACCTGAGCCCGACCCCTCCGTCCGCACGCGGTCGTGCCACGCTGGGCCGGTGCAGTGGGTCTGGACCTCGATCGTGTTGTCGGTCCTGCTGACCGTCGTCGCCAACGTCGCGATCCGACTGTTCCCCCGGCACCCGCGCCGAACGGCAGACCCGACGGCCGACCCCTCCCGGCGATGGGGTGCTGCGTCCGGACGGCCGGGGCCGCCGCCCGGCTGGGACGACGACGAGCCGAGGATCCGTGTCGTCGCGCCGTGGAAGGTCATGATCGTGCTCTCGGTCGTCGCGACGCTCGTGCTGAACGTCGCCCTCAACCTGATCCTCGCCGCCAGCCGGTAGCGCGTCGCGCGCTCCCCGAGGCAGACGGTCCGACGGCCGCGCTCAGCCGAACGTGTCGAGGCAGCTGACCGGCACGCCGTCGCGCAGGAGGAACCAGAACCCGTTCGCCGGGTCGCCGAGCGGGTGCGGCGGAGCCGCGGCCAGCCGTTCGGCCGCGGCCGGCAGCTGCAGGAACAGGTCCATCCGCCGGTCGGAACCCGAGGAGCTGTCGTTGACGCCGCTGCGGCACTCCCAGCGACCGTCGATGCCGGCCACATGGAGCTTGAGCAGACGCCGGGCGATCTGGCTGACCGTGAACGCCTCGGCGCCGTCGTGGCGGTGCGGCGCTCCGAGCCGCGCCCGGAGTCGGATCCGTCCGGCCATGGCCACCGGTCCGTCGTCGGTGCACTCGTCCCAGAACTCGGCCCACTCCTCGGCGCCGCCGCCGAGCGGGGCGAGGTGCGCGATGCCGTTGCGGTCGATGTCGATCAGCGGGCCGCGGTCCAGCCGGGTGCGGTCGTAGACCGACAGGCAGTCGTACTCGCCGGGCGCGCCGGGATGGGTCTCGACCACGCCCAGATCGGCATGGCCCTCGAGCAGCGCGGCGACGACGAGCCACGAGAGCACCTCCCGCCCGGCCGCGTCCGTGCTGCTCGGCCACCGCCCACGGTGCGTGAGCACATCGGCGATCGTCACGACAGCGTTCGTCCCTTCCTCACCCGCCGAGGGTACGGGGCCTTCCTCACCTGGCGAGGGTACGGGACTCACCAGCGGTTCCGTCAAGGTGAAGATTGAACCATGCTCAGTGACACATGTCCCTGCCGCCCGCCCCACGGTCTTCGGGACGGGCGACGGGGCCGTCACTCCATGCCGGGCGGCGGGCCGTCGGTCTCCACGTTGATCATCCAGAGGGTGCCGAAGCGGTCGGTCAGGGTCCCGAACCCGGGCGAGAAGAACGTCTCGCCGAAGTCCATCTCCACCGTGCCGTCGGACGCCAGGTCGTCGAACGCGGCCTTCGCGGACGCCACGTCGGGGCCCTGGTAGCTGACGTAGGTGCTCTGCGGCGTGAGGCCGCCGCCCGGCTGGGTGTCGCTCCCCATGAGCATGCCCCCGGTCTCGAGCATGAGGGCGGCGTGGATGACTCGACCCTCGAACTCCGCAGGGACGCCGCTGTCCTCGGGCGTGTCCTCGGAGCCCATGACGAACAGCTCGCCGCCGAACACCTTCTGGTAGCGCGTGAAGGCCTCCCGACAGGTGCCGTCGAAGGTGAGATAGGGCAGGAACGAGGTCATGGCGGGTCATCCGGAGTCGTGGTCGTTCGATGTCACCACGTCGGACGGCGGGCGCGCCCGCGATTCATCGCCCGGTACGGTCGACCTCGATG
>JAEZAI010000130.1 GCA_023427825.1 Actinomycetes bacterium | reverse complement strand
TCCACGACCTCGTCGCGGTCGCGCTCGTCGCGCTGCCCGCCCTCGCGGCGGGGACCGTTGCCGTTGCTGGTGCTGTTGGCGTTGCCCTTGGATCGGCGGCCGCGGGCGTCACGACCGTTGCGGCGCTGGTCCCGGGAGTCGTCGCGGGACTGGTCGCGGTCGCCCCTCGCCTCCTGGCGGGAGCGGCGGTTCGACGGCGGCGACGTGGCCGGCCGGGCCGAGCGGGGCGCGGGGTCGCCGAGCGACGCCAGGTCGACCGACGTCAGGCCCTTCGGCAGGTCGAGGGACTTCTGCAGGCCCTTCACCAGCGACGCCTTCTCGGGGATGACCAGGCTGACGACGACGCCGCGGGCGCCGGCACGGGCCGTCCGGCCGGAACGGTGCACGTAGTCCTTGGGATCCTCCGGCGGATCGAAGTGGATGACGGCGGCCACGTCGTCGACGTGGATGCCGCGGGCGGCCACGTCGGTGGCCACCAGCGCCGCGGCCCGGCCGGCGCGGAAGTCCTCGAGCGCTCGGTCACGCTGGTTCTGCGACCGGTCGCCGTGGATGGCGGCCGCGGTGACCCCGGCGGAGGTGAGCTGCTTGGCCACGCGGTCGGCGCCCCGCTTGGTGCGGCAGAACACGACCGTCGGGCCCATGCGGTCCACGACCTGGCCCGCGGTGGCGACGCGCTGGGTGCGGTCGACCGACCAGAAGTGGTGCTCGAGGTCGGGGAGCTCCTCCTCCGGGACCTCCAGCTCGTGGAGCACCGGGTCGTGCTGGTAGTTGCGCACCAGCACGTCGATGTCGCCGTCGAGCGTGGCGGAGAACAGCACCGTCTGGCGGTCGTCGCGGCAGAGGTCGAGCAGCTTGCGCACCTGGGGCAGGAAGCCCATGTCCGCCATGCGGTCGGCCTCGTCGAGCACGACCACCTCCACGTCGTCCAGGCGGACCATCCGCTGCTGGATGAGGTCGGTGAGCCGGCCCGGGCAGGCGACGGCGATGTCGACGCCGCGCTCGAGCGCCTTCTGGTTGCGGGGGATCGGCACGCCGCCGAAGAAGGCGGCGACGCGCGGGCCGTTGCGCCCGGCGAGCTGCTGGAGCTCGTCGGCCACCTGGGTGGCCAGCTCCCGGGTCGGCACCAGCACGAGGCGGCGCGGCCGGCGGGCGTCCGCACGGGGACAGCCGATCACCAGCGGGATGCCGAAGGCCAGGGTCTTGCCGGAGCCGGTGGGCGCCTTGCCGGACACGTCGCGCCCGGCGAGCGTGTCGGCGAGGGTGAGGGACTGGATCGGGAAGGGTGCGGCGATGCCGCGCTCGGCGAGCGAGGCGACCATCGGCGCGGGCACGCCGAGATCGGCGAAGGAGGGGTTCACGTTCGTTCCTGTTCTGGTGCCCGCGTGACGTGCGGGCGAATCGGGGCAGGCACCACCGTTCCGGTGGGCGTGCAGCGGGGGTCTCAGGTGGTGGTCTCGCCGGAATGCAGTTGGCGTCACGACACCTGCGACTGGCGAACGCTCACGGTCCTCGTGGACCCCTCGGCCGGTCGGCCGGATCCGTGGATCGGGCCGGTGGGAGGGTCGGCACCCGCTCGTTGCGACGGGGCCTGACGTGTGGCGTGGCGCCCACGGTACCAGCTCGGGCCGCGTCCGGCCCGATCCCGGCCCGGTCCGGGCCGAGCGCGACCTCAGCCGGACGCGCTGAGCGGGTGCAGCACGTCGATGTACATGCTGGTCGCGCCCAGGGCGAGCAGCGCCACGACGACGACCGCGGCTGCGATCCGGAACCGGTTGGGATCCAGCCGGTAGCGCGGGCGACGGCGCGCCGTCGCGATCGCCCCCTCGGTCAGGACGATCGCGGCGTGGCCCCCGTCGAGCGGGAGCAGTGGCAGCAGGTTGAACACCGCGATGCTGGTGGAGAACAGCCCGGCCAGCAGCAGCAGGCGGCTGGGGTGCTCGGCGAGCAGCCCGTCGGTCAGCTGGGCCCCGCCCACGGCGCTCACCATGCGCTGCTCGGGGACCGAGCCCTCGGCGACCGACCGGCTGTAGTCGGCGGCGCCGGTGACCAGGTCGCCCAGGCTCACGACCGTGTCCCGCGAGACCTCCCACATGAGGGAGCCGGATCCGGTGGCGGCCTGGACGGGGCCGACGTCGATGTCGGGCGCCCACATGGCGTAGGTCCAGAACAGCAGCAGCGCGACCAGGAAGTTGACGCCGACCCCGGCCAGGATCACGGCGAGGCGTCGGGGACGGGTGGCGGCCCGGTAGGTGTACGGCTCGAGCGACGCCTCCACCTCCTCGGAGGGGCCCATCCCCGGGATCTTCACGTAGCCGCCGAGGATCACGGCCTTGATGCCGTAGCGGAGGCCCGACCTCGAGGTGCGGCACCACACGGTCGGTCCGAAGCCCAGGAAGTACTCGGTGGGTCGCATGCCGCACCGCCGGGCCACGACCAGGTGGCCGACCTCGTGGACGAGGATCAGCACGATCAGGATGCCCAGGAACACCGCGGCGCCCGGGAGCCACCAGCAGAGCGCGCCGACCAGCGAGGCGAGCAGGACGGCCCGAACCGGGTGCCACTCGGCGTCACGGCCCTCGGCGTCGCCGGCGCGGCGCCAACGGACGGCCAGACGGCGGGGGAGCGGGTCGCGACGCAGGACCTCGACCTCGGGTCGCGGCACATCGGGCGTTCCCACGGCATCGGCAGGCGCCGCGGGCGGCGTCGTCGCGGTGCCGGGGGTGGCGGGCCCGCCCGCTCGATGATCGCGCCCCAGCTGCATCTGTCACGCAACGTACCGACCTGATGACCCATGCGGAAAGCGGTTCGCGGGGGCAGAACCACCCAGTGGCGCCGCCGTGGTGGCCTGTTGACCGCGCCCCGGGTCGGCTCAGCCGCGGTCCGCGACCGCGAGGTGCCGCCCGTCGGGGACGAGCTCGACGCGCCGCGGGCCGTCGGGCTCGGCGGGCCACACGACCAGGTGCGGCTCGCGCTCGACCGGGTCCCACTCGATCATGCTCACCGCGCGCTCGAGCAGCCCGGTGCCGGAGTTGGCGTACCGCACCGGGTGGCCATCCGCGTCGACCGGTCGCAGCATCGGCAGGTGGGTGTGGCCGAACAGCAGCCACGGCCAGACCCCCTCCGGCGCGCCGCCCTCCCGCGCCACGTCGTCGAGGTGCCGGAACAGGCGCTGCTCGTCGAGGGAGTCGAACCGGCGGTTCCCGCCGAACCTCGGGTCGAGCGTGATGAGCCGGTTGCGGCCCCGGCCGGTGAGGAGGCGGCCCAGGTCCTCCTCGTCGGACAGGCCGTCGACGGAGCCGCCGAGCCCGGGCAGGTCGTCGAACGCGGTGGCGAGCCACGTGATCGCCTGACCGAGGAACGCCGTGCCGGGCCCGTTCCACGCGTCGGTCAGGTGACCGTGGGCCACCACCGCGTCGACGGCGGCCAGGCCGTCGAGATCCGGTCCGCCGGGGCGGGACATGGCCCCGGGACTCGTGAGGAGCAGCGTGTCCACGACCTCGGTCCCGGGCAGGTGCGAGCGCAGGTGCCCGACGAGGTGCTCGTCGGCGTACACGTCGTCGTGGTTGCCCATCGTGCGGTGGTAGCGGCCGTCCGCGCAGAAGCCCTCGCGCAGCAGGCGGTAGGTGGCGGCGTTGTTGGCCACGATGCGGTCGAGGTGCTTCACGAGCAGCTCGCGCCGCGGCACGTCGGCCGCCCGTCCCCCCACGCCGCCGGTGATGCGGGCCACGTCGTAGACGGCGCCCCACGTGGAGCCGCCGACCATCCAGAAGTCCTCGACGTCGCCGTTCTCGATCAGGTCCCAGCCGTCCTCGGCGTAGCGGGTCAGGACCCGCAGCGTCAGCTCCTTGGTGCGCTGGCGAGCGGGCCAGTCCAGGCGTCCGGGGATGCAGCGGTGGAGGGCGGAGGTGACGACGATGCGGCGGTCCGACGCGACGCGGCCGCGCCGGGGCGCCGGCAGCGGGCTCTCGCGGCCCTCGGCCAGGGCGTGGAGGTGCTCGTCGAACCGGGCGATCCGATCGAGCGCGATCCGCTGCGCCCTCCGGCTCGCGACCGCCATGGCCGGGATGCTCATCGGTGCACCGAGCACGGTGACGCCGGTCTTGACCATCGCCCACGTGGAGGCCGCCACGCCGGCCGGCGGCGCGCCCGGACCGGGGTCGTCGCCGAGGGTGTGGAGG
>JAEZAI010000033.1 GCA_023427825.1 Actinomycetes bacterium | reverse complement strand
CCCAAGGGGACGAGGGGCCGGGTGACGCTCAAGAACGGGTTCCGCTGGATCCGCTACCGGGTGGAGTTCGACAACGGGGTCGGGGTGGGGTCGCTCGACCGGTCGCAGCTGGCCCGGGCCAAGGACTGGGACCGCGAGCAGCAGCTCGCGGCGCACTGATCGAACCGAACAGGAACACGGGGGCAGCATGAAGCTGAGCATGCAGATCGGCTACTCGGGCGGCTTCGCCGAGTCGGTCGCACAGGTCCAAGCGCTGGAGCAGGCCGGCATGGACATCGTCTACGTGGCCGAGGCCTACGGCTACGACGCTCCCACGCTCATGGGGTACCTGGCGGCCGAGACCGACACGATCCAGATCGCGTCCGGCATCCTGCCCGTCTACACCCGCACGCCCACGCTGCTGGCCATGACCGCGGCCGGCCTGGACGACCTGTCCGGCGGCCGGGCGATCCTGGGCCTCGGCGCGTCGGGCCCGCAGGTGATCGAGGGCTTCCACGGCGTGGCCTACGACGCACCGATCCAGCGGACGCGGGAGATCATCGACATCTGCCGCAAGGTGTGGCGCCGCGACGAGCCCGTCGTGCACGACGGCAAGAAGTACCAGCTGCCGTTGCCCGAGGGGCAGGGGACCGGCCTGGGCAAGCCGCTCAAGATGATCACGCACCCGGTGCGCTCCGCGATCCCCATCCACGTGGCGTCGCTCGGCCCCAAGAACGTGCAGATGACCGCCGAGCTGGCCGACGGCTGGCTGCCGATCCTGTTCCACCCCGAGCGCGCCAAAGACGTGTGGGGTGCCGACGTGGAGGCCGGCCTGGCCAAGCGATCGCCCGACCTCGGCCCGCTCGACGTCGTCGCCGGCGGCCTGCTGTCGATCGGCCCCGAGAGCGAGGTCGCCGGGTTCCGCGACTTCAGCCGGGCCATGGTCGCCCTGTACGTGGGCGGCATGGGCGCCCGCGACCGCAACTTCTACAACCAGCTCTTCCAGCGCTACGGCTACGAGGCCGAGGCCAAGGAGATCCAGGACCTCTACCTGGACGGCAAGAAGCAGGAAGCGGCGGCGGCCGTCCCCTCGTCGTTCCTGGAGGAGACCTCGCTGTGCGGCGACGAGGGCTACCTCAAGGACCGCATCGCGCAGTTCAAGGACGCCGGCGTGACCGTGCTGAACATCACGCCGATCGCCCCCGACCTGGAGGGCCAGCAGCGCATGGTCGCCAAGGTCAAGGAGCTGGCGGGCTGACTCCGGCGGGCTGAACCGGGTGCTTCGTCCTGCGCCGGGGGCAGGACGAAGCCGGTCGGCCCTTCCGGCGCGGGCGAACCGCCGCCGGAGCCGACGACGTCGGCCCGGTCAGGTTCAGGCCGGGGCTTCGGTCGTGGTGGTCGTCGGGGCCTCGGTGGTCGTCGTCGGCGCCTCGGTGGTCGTGGTGACCGGAGGTGCCGTCGGCAGCGTCTCCTCGCCGCCGAGCAGCGGCGACAGGATCGGCATGGCCCGCGACTCCTGGCAGTCGACGTTGGCCGAGTAGCTCCACGTGAGCAGGCCCGCCTTGGGGCCGAGGAACACGCCCCCGTACTCGACCGAGGCGTCGCCGCTCTGGCCGAACTGGACCGGCGTCCCCTTGACGACGCCGAGCGTGAAGAACCGCTCGCCCTGGATCAGGTTGTCGGGGTCGGGGTTGTTCACCGACACGACGCCGATGTGGATCGGCACGACGAACGGCGTGACCGTGGCCTGCTCGACCGCCATGCCGGCGCCGTCGCCGGCGTTCAGGTAGATCTCGGCGCCCAGCCCGTTCGGGTTGGAGCAGTACTGGAACTCACCGGAGACCTGCTTGTCGACCGCGAGCATGGTGCCCTCGGCCGGGTTCGCGATGCCGGCCATCGAGAAGTTGGTGGGTGGCGGGAGGGGCTCCTCCTGGGCCTGGCTGGGGACGCTCCATGCGACGAGTCCGGCCGCGGCGATGCCGGCAGCGGCCAGCGCTCGGCCGACCGTCCGTCCTCGTCGGCCCCGCATCCGGGTTCCCGCCTCCATCGCCTCCATGCCATTCCCCCAGTGCCCGTCAGGGCGGAACAGGCCCGATCTCCGCCGCTGGTGCGGCAGGGAACGGTCTTCCACAGCTCTGTTGACGGTACCACCCCTGGAGACGGGGGTCACGCTCATGGGTGAACCTGCCTCACCCCCGAGCCGGGCAGGTCGCCGGTTCGCCGGTCAGGCGAGACGTGCGAGCACGGCCTCTGCCTCGGCGACCATCGAGCGGACCAGGTCCCCGGCGGGCACGAGCTCGTCGATCGCGCCGATCGCCTGGCCGGCCGGCATGAACTCCCGGTCGGGGTCCACACCGGGCGTGTCGACGTCGCCGCCCAGGTGGTTGACGCCGTCCTCCATGGAGCGGACCACCTGCATGGGGAACGGCTCGGGCACGCCGCCCGCCTCCTCGAACTCGCGGGCGTAGGAGGTGCGCAGGACCCGGCAGGTCTTGCCGGTGTAGGCCTTGGTGACGACGGTGCCATCCTCGGCCGAGGCCAGGATCCGGTCCTTGTAGCCCGCCACGGCCTGGGCCTCTGGGGTGGCGATGAAGCGGGTGCCGACCCAGACGCCGACGGCGCCGAGCGCCAGGGCTGCGGCCAGGCCCCGACCGTCGAAGATGCCGCCGGCGGCGACGACGGGGACGCGGTCGCCCACGGCGTCGACGACCTGTGGGACGAGCGCCATGGTGGCGATCTGACCGGTGTGGCCGCCCGCCTCGGTGCCCTGGGCGATCACCAGGTCGCAGCCGGCGTCCACGGCCCGCACGGCGTGGGCGACCTTGCCGCACATGCTGGCGACGACGATGTCCAGGTCGTGGCAGAGGTCGATGACCTCGCCGGGCACCCCCAGCCCGGCGACGAAGACCGAGCCGCCGCCCTCGGCGATCGCCCGCACCTTGGCGGTCATGTCCTGGGGCGCGGCGGTCAGCAGGTCGACGCCGAACGGGCGGTCGGTGGCGGCGGCCACCTGGGCGATCTGCTCGACCATCTGGTCCGGGCCCATCGTCGAGGCGCCGAGCGTGCCGAGCCCGCCGGCCTCGGACACCGCGGCCGCCAGCGGGGCGTAGGACACCCCGCCCATCCCGGCGAGCATCACGGGGTGCTCGATGCCCAGCATCTCGGTCAGTCGGGTCTTCATCAGCGGCATCGTACGCGCCCGGTTCTGTTGTGCGATCTACGGCAACTGGGCCGTCGATCGCGCAACAGAGCGACGGGTTGCGGCCGGCGGACGGATCAGCGGGCGTCGCGGTAGGCGCCCGGGCCGCTCAGCACGCCACGGTGCCAGCGGGACGGCGTGAACGGCAGCCCGCGGGGCGAGTCCTCGAACAGCCAGCGGGCGAAGTTGCGCCGGGTCCAGGACGTGGCGCCGGCCACGCGGATGGCCGCACGGGCGCCCTTGCGGTGCTGCAGCGCCCGGACCAGCAGCGCCGACATCCGGTGATCGGCGAGCAACTCCTCGTCGATCACGGCGGAGTACCGCTCGGCCACGTCGCCGAGCGCGGCGCGGTCGCGGATGCACTCCGCGGCCCGGACGCCGGTGAGCAGCGCCTGGCCGATGCCCTCGCCGGTCATCACGTCGCACGCACCGACCGCGTCGCCGACGAACAGCGTGCGCCGGGTCGCCTTCACCGCGGTGTCGATGCGCGCCGGGATCGGCCAGGCCCGGTGCGGGGCCTCGGGCGTGGCGTCCGGCCCCAGCAGCTCTCGGATGTAGGGGCGCCGCAGGAGGTCCTCCCACAGCGGTCCCATGTCGCCGACGGGCACCTTGCCGCCGCGCTGGATGCCGAAGCCGATGTTGGCCCGACGGCCCTCCAGCGGGAACGACCAGAAGTAGCCCGGCAGCAGGTCGGCCTCGAAGTAGACGTGCAGCTCGGTGGCCGCCCGGTCGCCGACGTC
>JAEZAI010000647.1 GCA_023427825.1 Actinomycetes bacterium | reverse complement strand
GCTGCCTGCCGTCGTGGGCGGAGGGCTTCGGCCTGCCGGCCCTGGAGGCCCTGGCCGCCGGCACCCCGCTCGTGACCTCCGCGGGCACGTCCATGGAGGACGTCGCCGGCGACGCCGCCGTGCTCGTCCCTCCGGGCCGCGCCGACCTGCTCGCCGAGGCGATCCGGTCCGTGCTCGACGACGAGGACCTGGCCGAGCGCCTGCGGTCGGCCGGGCCCCGGCGGGCCGAGGCGTTCTCGTGGGAGCGCACGGCCGAGGCCTACGAGCAGGTGTACCGCGACGTCCTCGGGGGCCGTCGGTGACCCGTGTGCTCGTGAACCTGCTCTGGCTGGTGCCGGGCGTCGTCGGCGGCAGCGAGGAGTCGACGACCGATGCGCTCCGCGCCGTGGCGGACGTGCTCGACGCCGGCGGGGCGCCGGGCGGCGGGGAACGGGACGTCGAGATCCACCTCGCGGTGCTCGATCAGTTCGCCGCGGCCCACCCCGACCTGGCGGCCCGCTTCGAGCTCCACGTGCTCGACCAGGACGGTCGCGACAAGCGGCGCCGTGTCCTCGCGGAGCAGACCTGGTTGCCGTCCACCACCCGCTCGGTCGGTGCGGACGTCGTGCACCACGCGGGCGGTGTCCTGCCGCTGCGGCACCCGCGCCGCACGGTGCTGACCGTGCACGACCTGCAGCCGCTCGACATGCCGCGCAACTTCCGCGCCGCGAAGCGGGCCTACATCCGGCTGATGGCGGGCCGCTCCGCCAAGGCCGCGGACGTGATCGGCGTGCCCAGCGAGTTCACGCGCGACCGCGTGGTCGACCTGCTCGGCGTCGCCGCCTCCAAGGTCGAGGTGGTGCCGTGGTGGGTGGCGCCGCCCCGACGCCACGCCGCCGGCGAGACGTTCCCGCTGCCGCCGTGGCTCGGCGACGACCCGTTCCTGCTGTACCCGGCGATCACCTATCCCCACAAGCAGCACCTGGTGCTGCTCGACGCGTTCGCGCTGGCGGCGCGGCACCGTCCCGACCTGCGGCTGGTGCTCACCGGCGGCGCCGCGTCCGCCGAGGGCGACGTGCTGGCCCGCATCCGCCGCCCCGATCTCGACGGGCGCGTCCTGCGCACCGGGCGCGTGCCGATCGAGCAGCTCGAGTCGCTCTTCGCGGCCACCGCCGCGGTGGCCGTCCCGTCCTGCTACGAGGGCTTCGGCCTGCCCGGGCTCGAGGCGATGGTGCGCGGCGGCCCGGGGATCGCCGCCGCGGCCGGCTCGCTGCCCGAGGTCGCCCGACCCGAGGACCTGGTCCCGGCGGAGGATGTGACAGCGTGGGCGGCAGCCATGGAAGCTGTCGTCGACGAGGGGCCGCAGGCCAGGGCCGATCGCATCGCGGCCGGGTACGAGCGTGCGGCACGCTTCACGCCGGCCCGCACCGCCGAGGCGCTGCTGGGCGCCTACCGCCGCGCCGGCGCCGCCTGACCCCACGACCCGCCCCGAAGCACCGCCGATGAACATCCTCGTCCTCTGCCCCCACTACGCACCCGACGTCGCTCCCACCGGCGAGGTGATGACCGCGATCGTCGAGGCGCTCGCGGCCCGGGGCCACCGCATGCACGTCGTGACCGCGTTGCCCTGGTACCGCCACCACGCGGTGGAGGAGGGCTGGACCGGCCGTCCCGCCCGCACCGAGGCCGCGCCGTGGGGCTGGATCACGCGCCTGCACCCGTTCCCGACGGACAAGACCAACATCCCCGCACGCGCCGTCGCCTTCGCGGGCTTCACCGGCATGGCGGCGGTGCGCGGCGCGCTCACGCGCATCCGTCCCGACGTGGTGATGGTGATGTCGCCGCCGCTGCCGCTCGGCGTGGCGGGCTGGCTGGCGGCGGTGCCCCGGGGCACGCCGTTCGTGTTCAACGTGCAGGACGTGTTCCCCGACGTGGCGGTCGAGCTGGGCGCCATCACCGACCGTCGCGTGATCGCGGTCGCGTCGTGGCTGGAGCGCCTCCTCTACCGGCGGGCCGACGCGGTGACGGTGCTGAGCGAGGACCTGCGCGACAACGTCGCCGGCAAGCTCGGCACGCACCGGCCCGAGCGGGTGCACGTGATCCCGAACTTCGTGGACACCGAGCGCATCCGGCCGTCGGAGCGCGAGAACGCCTACCGCCGCGAGTACGACCTGGCCGGTCGGACCGTGGTGATGTACGCCGGCAACGTCGGGCTGTCGCAGGCGCTCGACCTGGTCGTTGAGGCCGCCCGTCGCTACCGCGACCGCGGCCGTGACGACGTCGTGTTCGTCGTCAACGGCGGCGGCTCGGCCCGCGAGGAGCTGATCGCGTCGGCCGCCGGCCTGGACAACGTGCGGTTCGTGGACATGCAGCCGAGGGAGCGCCTGCCCGAGGTGCTCGCCGCCGCGGACCTGCACCTGGTGCCGCTGAAGACGGGACTCGCCCGCTCGAGCGTGCCGTCCAAGCTGTACTCGATCCTCGCGTCCGGCCGGCCGGTGCTCGCGAGCGTCGACGCCGGCACCGAGGTGGCGACCACGATCGAGCGCGCCGGGGCCGGCACGTCGGTGCCGCCCGAGGACTCCGACGCCTTCGTCGAGGCCCTCGACCGCCTGCTCGAGGACCGGGCCGCGCTCGACCGGATGGGCGCGTCGGGCCGGGAGTTCGTCGAGGGATGGGTGTCACCGGCGGCGGTCGGGGCGTCCTACGAGCGGCTGTTCGAGTCCGTGCGCGCCGACCGGCTGGCCCGCCGAGCCCGCGGCTGACGGGCCTGCACGCCGCCGTGGCGGGCCGTCCGGCCGTTCGCTGAGCGGGCGCTGGGGCTGGTTCGGTCCGACGGCCCTCCCGGCGCTACCGTCTACGGCCGTATGGGCAAGGCCTCCTCCTCGAAGAAGATCCGGCGCGTCCAGCAGGCCGGTGTCAGTCGTGCCCCCGGGCAGCGCCGGAACCTGGCCTATCCGGCGCTCATCGTCGCCATCGTGGTGGTGGGAACGGTGCTCGTCGTGCTGGCCCGCGACAGCCGCCAGGCGACCGCCAGCGAGGCGCCGACCACGCGCGACCACTGGCACCAGGCGTTCGGCGTCAACATCTGCGGCGAGTACCAGGACCCGCCGGCCGACGACGGCGCCGACCGCCTGGGCATCCACACCCACCAGGACGGCTTGATCCACGTCCACCCGTTCGGTGCCGGTGCGTCGGGCGACAACGCCACCATGCAGGCGTTCTTCGACCAGATCGGCGCCGAGGTCACCGACGACAGCTTCACGCTGCTCGGCGGCGAGTCCAAGAAGAACGGCGAGGAGTGCGACGGAAAGAAGGCCGAGGTCGCCCTGTTCGTCTGGCCGCCGCAGGCCAACGAGCAGACCGAGCCCGACAAGCTGACCGGCTCCGAGATCACCGAGGCCCGCTTCACCGAGGACGGCGGCGCCTACGTGCTGTCGTTCAACCCCAAGGGCTTCACCCCGCCGCTGCCCCCGTCGATCAGCGAGCTGGCCAATCCGTCCGACGTCGAGCCGGGCCAGGCCCCCGACGACGGCCTGAACACCGCCACGTCGACCACCGTCGCGGGCGAGACGCCGACCACGGCACCCGGTGAGACCACCACGTCGGCCCCGGCCGACACCACCACCTCCGCGCCCGGCTGACCCATGAAGGCCGTGATCCTGGTCGGGGGCTTCGGCACCCGGCTCCGACCGCTGACGCTGAGCGTCCCCAAGCAGATGCTGCCGATGGGCTCGGTGACCATGCTCCAGCGCGTGGTCGAGCACCTCGGCGGCCTCGGCGTGGAGGAGGTCGTGCTGTCGCTCGGCTACCAGCCCGAGGTCTTCCTGCGGGAGTTCCCCGACGGCGAGGTGGCGGGCGTGCCCGTGCGCTACGCCGTCGAGCCCGAGCCCCTCGACACGGGCGGGGCGATCGCGTTCGCGGCCCGGGAGGCGGGCATCGACAGCACGTTCCTGGCCCTCAACGGCGACGTCCTCACGGACCTCGACGTCAGCGAGCTGTGGCGCTACCACCAGCAGGCCGGCGGCGCGGCCACGATCGCGCTGACCGAGGTCGACGACCCGTCCCGGTACGGCGTGGTCCCGCTCGACGGCGACGGGCGCGTGGAGGCCTTCATCGAGAAGCCCGAGCCCGGCACCGCACCCACGCACTGGATCAACGCCGGCACCTACGTGTTGGAGCCCGAGGTGCTGGACCTCGTCCCGCCCGGCGCCCGCCGCTCGATCGAGCGCGAGATCTTCCCGGAGCTGGTGGAACAGGGCCGCCTCTACGGTCTGCAGGCAGCGTCGTACTGGATCGACGCCGGCACGCCCGAGGCCTACCTCCAGGCGCACCTCGACCTGCTCGACGGCCTGCGCGGCTCGTTCGAGCCGGCCATCCACGAGTCGGCCCGCATCGACGCCGGCGCCATGGTCAAGCGCTCCGCCGTGGGGCCGGGTGTGATCGTCGCCTCGGGCGCCCGCGTCGTGGACTCCGTCGTCATGGCCGGCGCCCGCATCTCCGCCGGTGCGTCCGTGCACCGCTCGATCATCGGCGCCCGCTCGGTGATCGGGGAGAGCTGCGAGCTCACCGACCTCACGGTCGTGGGCTTCGACGAGGACGTGCCGGCCGGCACGGTCGAGTCCGGAGGGCGGTTCCCGCCGCCCACCGAATGGCCCACCTGAGGGGGATGAGATGAGGGCACTGGTGACCGGCGGGGCCGGCTTCATCGGGTCGAACCTGGTCGACCGGCTGCTGGCCGAGGGCCACGCCGTCGACGTGGTGGACAACCTGTCGAGCGGCAAGCTCGCCAACCTGGCCGACGCCCGGGCGGACCTCGACCACGAGTTCACGTTCCACCAGATGGACATCTGCGACCCTGCGGTGTCCGAGCTGATCGAGCGCCGGCGTCCCGAGGTGGTGTTCCACCTGGGCGCGCAGATCGACGTGCGAGTCTCGGTCTCGGACCCGGCGCTGGACGCCCGCATCAACGTGCTCGGCATGATCAACGTGCTCGAGGGCGCCCGACGCGCGGGGGCCCGCAAGGTGGTGTTCGCCTCGTCGGGCGGCACGATCTACGGCGACGTGGACCCCGAGGACCTGCCGGTCGGCGAGGGCCACCCGCAGCACCCCGTCGCGCCCTACGGGGTGTCCAAGAAGGTGGCGACCGACTACCTGTACGCCTACCGCGAGCTGCACCAGCTGGAGTACACGTCGCTCGCGCTCGCCAACGTGTACGGACCCCGGCAGGACCCGCACGGCGAGGCGGGCGTGGTGGCGATCTTCGCCGGCAGGCTGCTCGGCGGCGAGCAGTGCACGATCTTCGGCGACGGCTCCCAGACCCGGGACTACGTGTTCGTCGACGACGTGGTCGACGCGTTCGTCCGGGCGGCCGAGCGGGGCAGCGGTCTGCTGTGCAACATCGGCACGGGCGTCGAGTCCTCGGTGCTGGACCTCTACACGACGATGGCCAAGAACGCCGGCGTGGACACGCCGCCGCACCACGCGCCGGCCCGCATCGGCGAGCTGCAGCGGTCCTGCCTGGACGCCACCCGGGCCAAGCTGCACCTCGGCTGGCAGCCGTTCACCGACCTCGCCACCGGCACCGCCGCCACCCTGGACTGGTTCCGGGACCGCTGAGCCGGCTCCAAGCGCCGCGGCCGCCGGGCGCCCGCCGCACCGGCTCTATGATCTGACGGCCCGTCAGGTCGACGGGTCCCGGCTCGGGCCGGCGGAGCGCGACGGCGGGTGCGGTCGCCAGGGGGTGTTCTGGGTGGATCGCTTCACCGACAAGGTCGTGCTCATCACCGGGGCCGCCTCGGGCATCGGTCGGGCGACCGCCGAGCGGCTGGCCGCCGAGGGCGCCACGCTCGCGCTGTCGGACGTCAACGCCGAGGGCCTGGAGGAGACGGCGACCACCTGCCGCGACGCGGGATCCAAGGTCTTCGCGGCCGTGTCCAACGTGGCCGAGGAGGCCAGCGTGGCGGACCTGGTGGCGTCCGCCGTGGCGGAGCACGGACGGCTGGACGTGGCGGTGAACGTGGCCGGCATCCTGCACTTCGAGGACCTGCGCCGCACCGAGCTCGAGGACTGGAACCGGATCATCGCGGTCAACCTGACCGGCACGTTCCTGGTCTGCCGAGAGGTGATGGACCACCTGCTCGCCACCGGCGGCACCATCGTCAACACGGCGTCCACCGCGTCGCTGGCGGGACACCCCTGGGCGGTGTCGTACTCGGCGTCGAAGGGCGGCGTCTACGCGCTGACGCAGTGCCTCGCCGTCGAGTTCGGCAAGCAGGGCGTCCGCTGCAACAGCGTGGCGCCCGGCTCGATCCTCACGCCGATCCAGAACGAGTTCCGCCTGCCCGAGGGCGCGGACATCAAGCTCGTCAACCGGATCACCGCGCTCGACGAGCACCGCGGTCCCGAGACCGTCGCCAGCACGATCGCGTTCCTGGCCTCCGACGACGCGGCGCACGTGAACGGCACGTGCGTGAAGGTCGACGGCGGCACCCTGGCCTGACGGCCGGAGCGCCGACCGGCTGGCAGGTCGTCAGCGGAACAGGTCCTCGGCGGGGGAGCGGACCACGTCGGTCAGCACCCCGCGGCGGTCCTGCGTGCCGTCCTCCCGGGTCGGCAGGAACACCTCGGGTCCGAGCCCGCGCACGACGGCGACGGGCACGCCGGTGGACTTGCCCATGACCAGCTCCGCGGCGCCGGCGATCTCGTCGACGACGGCGACCTCGGTGACCTGCAGCTCGCGACCGTAGGCGTCCTGCGTGCCGCGCAGGTCGACGACGGGCACCAGGCCGGCCGAGCCGATCGCCACGTCCGTGACGCCGCGCCGCCACGTGCGTCCGAACGTGTCGGACACGATCACGCCGACGTCGGTGCCGGTGCGGCCCCGGATGCCGTCGCGGATCCGGCGGGCGGAGCGGTCCGGGTCCTCGGGCAGCAGCGCGGCCCAGCCCTGCTCGACGTTGGACAGGTCGATGCCGGCGTTGGCGCACACGAAGCCGTGGCGGGTCT
>JAEZAI010000645.1 GCA_023427825.1 Actinomycetes bacterium | reverse complement strand
GCACCGCCTGGGCCTTCTCCTCCTCGGTGTACCGGCGCGTCGTCGGCTTCCCCGGCACTTGTTCTCTCGGCATGACTCCATCCTCATCTCAAAGGTCTGGAGCCTCCAACGAACCCAGTGCGGTTCAGTAGGCAGCTGTCCCGCGAGGATCGCGGCTGGCCACTTGTTGGATTCTATGACCCCGCCGGTTGCTCGGCTCGGATGTGGCGACAGTGTGGTCCGGATGTCGTTGGTTGAGAGCGAGTGCCCTCGATAGGGGAAATGGCCGCCCGAGGGCCGGCGATGTGACCGGCGTCGATGACTGGGCGTCCCGATCGCCTCGTACGGATCGATCGGCATCGAGCTCGGACTCCTCGGTCCGAGCGCCGTCGGCGGAGCGACGATTCGACCCTTCGTCGGTCTCGCATCGCGGCCAGCGCGTGCCGTGTGACGCTGAATGGGTGCACGCCCGGCGGCGGACTTCGCGGATTGCGACGCCGACCTCGACGACGCGTCCGTGCTCCTTTGCTCGCAGCCGCGAAGCTCGCGGCCTTGTTCGTCTTCGACTGGGCGAGCGCGCTGCCGCTTCAAACGTGGCGTTCTTAGGAGAGCTCCTCGAGTGATCGAGGCTCACAGAATGAGCCTCAAGGTGTGAGTCGATCTCGGCCGACGATCTGACCGGAACGTGATGTCGGCCGCCAACCGGATGCACTGAATCGCCTTTGGTTCGTTGGTGGTTCGCCCGCAGCGGCTGTTGCCACCACGACAGCACGTGAGGCGAGAGGCAGGTCGCATGCGCAGAGTTGTGGTCGTCCGTGGTACTGCTGGTGTTGAGCGGCTGGGGCCTTGTTGCGATTGGCTGATCGCCTTAGGACGAATGTGGCGCCGCGACGGGGGCGGGTGTGCGGTCCATGGGCCCGACGCTGGGGGCGGTCGCGTACGGGTTGTGAGGCGACTTGGGATCGTGGCGACGGTGTCGGTCGTGGCATCTACGGCAGTGGTCGTGGCGAATGCCTCGGTAGCGTCCGCCTCGCCTTCTGCACCGATCCTGGCCGATGCTCCAGTTGGATATTGGCCCTTGGACGAAACGAGTGGCTCTACCGCATACGATGCAACCGCCAATGGCCTGGACGGCACCATTGTCGGCGGCGTGACACTTGGTGTTACCGGTCCCGGTGGGTCCGGAACTGCAATGAGGTTCAACGGTTCCACCGGCTACATCAACCTCGGGGCACCAGCTCAGCTCCGCACTGACAGCTGGACCGTAGAGGCATGGGTGCGTGTCGACAATTGGCCGACGACAGACGCCATGATCTATCGAAACCGCTACTACGGTCAGGGCTTGGGAGTCGGCCCGAATGGCGAATTCTCGATCTACAGCCATCCAGAGGGCGGAATGAACTCACCCAATGGTTATTCGCCGGGTGTATGGCACCACGTGGCTGTGACCAAGGACGCCACCAATCTGATCATGTACGTGGACGGTTCGGTTGTCGCGAGCAAGGCCGGCTCAGCGACGTCGTACTACGACGGCGGCAGGGTCGGCATCGGCCGAGACGCCAACTGGAACGGCTCGTACCTCGACGGGGCCCTCGCCGACGTTGCGTTCTTCGACCACGCGCTCGCTCCAGAAAGGGTATGGGCCCACGCCGCACGCACCGGTGTGGATCCGCGCACGAAGGCTGGGTCGGGCCTCGCATCGGTTGGTGAGGCGGAAGACCCGGTGAACACGTTCACCGGGAGCTACACCGAGGTGCGAACTGACTTGGAGTTCCCGTCGTCGACGCACCTGGAGTGGCGTCGCTTCTACGACTCGGGCGGAGTCGCTGGTGCTGCCGGGTGGCGATCCTCGTACTCTGACAGCTTGAGAGATGCGGGCGATTCGGTCGAGTTGCGGATGCCGACCGGTCGAACCGTCGTGTTCGCCGAGGACGGTCTCGGTGGCTACGAGCAAGCTCCTGAGTTCGACGGCTCGCTGTCGGCGACGATGTCGGGCTGGCAACTCGACTTCGTGGACGGACATGTTGATGAGTTTGATGGAGACGGCCTGCTGGTTTCGCGGTCGTTCCCGGATGGCGTGTCGATCGACCTGACCTACACGTTGGGTGTGCTTACTGAGGTTGCATCGTCGGTGGGGCCATCGATCGCAGTGGATTGGACAGGTGCCCCGGGCTTGTTCCCTGCCGCAGTCGACGCGTCTGACGGCCGTGCTGTCGATTACACGTTCGATCTCGGCGGCTACCTCGCAGGAGTTGAACTGCCCGGTGGGGTGGAGTGGACGTACGTGAGCGACGTGGCTGGCAATGTGACCGATGTGATTGATCCGGCCGATGTGACGGTGGTGGAGAACACCTATGACGTGCTGGGTCGCGTGGTATCACAAATGTCGTCCATGGGGGCGGAGACGACGTTCGACTACGACATCGCGAACCGTTCGGTGATCGTCACCGGTCAGGATGGACCGACCGTCCTCGGTTCTCCGGCTGCGGTGACCTACACCTATGACCCAGACGGTCGCCTGGTGTCGATCAGCGACCCGTTCGGCGAAGCCGTCTCACGCACCTACGACGCTCTCGATCGTCTCATCGGGGCCGAGTCTCGTGGCGGCGGTGAGACGACGATCGACCGGAACGCGGCCGGGTTGCCGACCGAAGTTACCAGCCCCGGTTCAGGGACTCCGACTGAGATCACCTACGACGGCTCGAACCGGGTGACTGAGGTCGAGTCGGAGACGGGGACGACGACCTACACCTATGACGGTGCGGAGCGGGCGCCGTCGTCAGTGACGAACGAGTTGAACGAGACCACGACGTTCGACGTGAACGACTCGACACTGCTCGTCGATTCGATGACCGACGCGGACGGCGTGACGGTCGAGTACAGGTACAACGCGCTGCGACAGTTGGAAGAGACCGAGGACGAGTACGGCAACATCACCTCCTACACCTACGACGGGGTGGGTCGACGGGTGTCGACGGAGATGCCGTCGGGTGCGACCTCGACGGTCGATTACGACGCAGCTGGGCGGGTGTGGAAGGAGACAGCAGCGGACGGTGGTCTGACAACCACGACCTATGACGCTGCAGGGCGTGTCGACACCGTCACGGATCCGGTGGGGGCCGTGACCGACTACGACTACGACGCCGTGACCGGTCTATTGGAACAGGTGACCGACCCGATGTCACGCGTTACGACCTACACCTACAACGCGATCGGAGAACTGATCGAGACCACCCATCCGGACTCATCGACGACCGAAACAGTGTACGGGCCGTTGGGTCGGGTCGAGTCGTCGAGCGATGAGCTCGACCGGGAGACCACCTACGTCTACGACGCCGACGGGAACACCACGAGGGTCGTCGATCCTGAAGGTGGTGAGACCGAGACCGTCTACGACGCGGCGGGTCGGGTGACGTCGGTGACTGATCCGATGGAACGCGAGACGACCTACACGTATGACCCCGACACGGGGCTGCTCACGTCAGAGACATCAGCTGCGGGGACGATCTCGTATGGCTACGACGACCTCGGTCGTCAGGTCACGGTCACAGACCTGCGCGGTGGGGTCACCGAAACCTCCTACACGCCGGGAGGCCGGGTTGCGTGGGTGGAGGATCCGTTGGATCGCCGCACCACGAACACCTACGACAACGCCGGTCGGCTGGTGACCGTGTCAGCACCTGGCGGTCTCGACACCGCCTACGTCTACGACGACGACTCGCGGGTGGTTGAGACCACTTCGCCGGGCGGGCTGGTGTCCGAGACCTCCTATGACGAGGTTGGCCGGGTTCTCACCGCGACCGATCCGGCGGGTGTGGTCACGACGAACACTTGGACACTCCGCGGCGAACTGGAAACATCGACGAAGACGGGGGAGGGCACGATCGAGTACTCGTACAACCCCGACGGAACGGTCGAGTGGGTCGAGGACGCGCTCGACAACCGGACGCTGTTCACCTACGACAGCCGTGGCCGGTTGCTGAACCGCGAAGACCCGAACGGTGAAGACTGGGCCGCGGTGTACAACGCTGCGGGTGAGCTCGCATCGGAGACCGACCCTCTCGCCCGTGCCACGGCGTGCACTTATGACCTCGCTGGCCGTTTGGAGTCGACGACGGATCCGACAGGGCGTGTCGTGACGAACACCTACAACGCAGGCGGTGACCTCACCGGTTGGACGGCAGTCAACGGCCTCGACTCGGTCACAGCGTCGTTCGGCTATGACGGCGTGGGGCGTCAGAACTCCGCCACGATCGGGGGCCGCACCTGGACCAGCGCCTACACCGCGGCGGGCGATCTCGCGGCACGCGCCAACCCTGACGGGCGAACCATGGTGTTCGGTTACGACGCCGCAGGCCGGCGCATCGCACGATCGAACCCTGACGGCACTGCCTACACCTACGCGTACGACACGGCTGGCCGGATCGTGTCAGTGACCCCGACTGCGTTGGTTGCGGACACGTTCACAGCTGCGAACGGTTCCGCGCTGGACACGTCGAAGTGGGCCAATGTCTCCTCCTCAGGGGGCACCGCCACCATCGACTCCAACACGGCGACACTCGAGGTCCCTAACACCGCTGGTGCGGTTGGCGGCATGCGTTCCACTGCACCGTCAGCTGCGGACGGGGACTCGACGTTCACCTACCAGTTCGCCTCAGCATCGACGCCATCGAAGCTGAGGGCCTACGGCCGCTACGTCGACGCCAGCAACAACTATCGGGTCGAGCTCTCCGCGGACTCCACCACCGGGACGTTCTTCAAAGTCGTCTCCGGCACCACGACCGCGATCTCCACGTTCACCGTGCCGTCCGACGCGAACGCGCACTCGCTCCGCTTCCAAGTCGACGGCACCAACCTGCGGGTCAAGATCTGGAACCCGACCGACCCGGAACCCAACACGTGGACCGCAACGACGACCGACTCTGCCGTCACCGCCTCAGGCACAACCCGCATCCAACTCGCCCGATCCACCGGCGTCGCGAACAGCGTCACGATCGACGACTTCACCCACACCAACCCCAACGGTGCTCCCGACGCGGTCGCCACCTACACCTGGGACGACGACAACCGCCTCACCGGCGAGGACTACCCCGGATCCGCGAGCCGAGACTGGACTTGGGTCGATGGACAACTGACCGGCTACACCCAGACCGTCCCCGGAGCGAGCCGCACCACCTCGCTCACATACGACTCGACCGGACGCATCGCCACCGAAGCAACCTCCGGTGTCACCACCACCTATACGTACGACGCAGCGAGCCAACTTCTGTCCGCAACTCCGTCGTCCGGGACGGCGTCCGCGTGGACCTACGACGACCTCGGCCGCCGAGCCACACAGACCATCGGCGCCGTCACCACCACCTACGCGTATGACGACGCCAGCCAACTCACCTCAGCCACACCATCGACCGGCACCGCAACCAGCTACGCCTACGACCATGCCGGACGACGAGCCTCTGACACGACCGGCGCGAACGCCACCAGCTACACATACGACCCTGCCGGACGCCTCACCGCTCTCACCCTCCCGTCTGGAGACACTCAGGCACGGGTGCTGAACCCCGACGGCATGATCGAAACCGTCACCAACACCGTGTCATCCACGGCAACAACATGGACGCTCGACTGGGATCCCGACGGCCTCGACCAACTCGTCACTCTCTCCCAAGGATCAGCCACCACCGACCTCGTCACAGCCGGCGGAGCACCCTGGGGTGTCGCGTCGAAAGGTTCCGATCACACGGTGCTCGCCTCCGACGTGCACGGATCGGTGATCAACTCCACCGGCGCCGGCGTCCCCAGAGCCAACAGCTACAACGCCTACGGCGCTCCCACCGGCTCCGACACTCTCAGCCCCAAACTCGGCTACCGCGGCGAACTCACCCTCGGACCGCTTACCAACCTCCGAGCACGCGACTACCAACCCACCACCGGTGCTTTCACCACCATCGACCCCCTGAACGGCGTCAACGGCACCACCACCCTCAGCAACCCCTACCATTACACCGACAACAACCCGCTCAACCAGACCGACCCAAGCGGACTTGCTCCGGACGACTCCGCTTTCGGCATCCCAATCAGCAGAGCCACCGTTGACCAGGTTGATGATTACCTAGAGTCGGTAGATTTCAACGATTGGAGGACTGGAGGGCTGTGTGGAGACATCACGTACACGGTGGCCGGCGTGCTCGGGTTCTCCGTCTCAGGTTCTGCATGCATCCTCGTGGATAACAAGAAGTACGGATGGTCAACTTCATCTGCGATCGGATCGGCCGCCGGCACACCATCGATCTCTGCGTCAACTGGTGAGTTCTTCAGCAATGCTCGATCGATGAGATCGCTCGATGGTCACTCGATCTGTATCGGAGGCTCAATTCTGCTCGGTCCTGACGTTGCGGTTGGCGTCGCTGCAGAAGCGTGCGTAGGCACGCTGTTTGCTCCGATTCCTTTCATGCCATTGGTTCCTACCGGAACTTGGTCAATCTACACTGGAATTGGAGCGGGGATAGCTGGCGCCGAGATTCACGGGTCTGCGTCGTACTCGGTCACGCATCCCGTGCTTGACAGAGTCTTCGGCAGGCTTCCGTTTGTCGGACGCGTTGATCATGGCTGCAATGCCGCCAATGTAGCCCTGCGTTCCCTTCGGTATCCGTTCCCGCTCATATGCCGAATCGACAAGTAGGGAGTGCTTCGTGATGGCACCTATGGTCGGAAGCCGCAAGTCACTCGTGGTCGTCTGGGTACTCGGAGCAGTTCTGTGCGGTTGCGGGCAGCGAGAGCTCGTCTCGACCGAGCCAACGGATACGAGGGACTCGGCATCCATCTCCGAAGTCTGTGATGTCGTGCGAGAGAAACTCGCAGAACTGGACCGAGCGACTTTGGAACTGACCATGACGCCAGGCGCTACCAGCGTCATCCCAGCGATCGGTGGTTTGCGTAGAAGTACCTACGAGTCAATATCTCTGTTACCCGTTCCAAGTCCGCTCTCGATCGCTTTCCGACAGCTGGCCAGCCTGACCGGGTCCGATGGCGGGGCAGGCGCCGAGACCGACTCGGCCAACGATCGCTCGCTCGCTGCCGCCGAGGTCGCGAAGCGAGTGAAATCGTACTGCGCCATCGAACTCGACGAGAGCACGCTCTAGCCGGCTAGCCGCACATGAACGACGCCAGGTTGGAGGCCACTTCGTGAGGCGACGTGGAATGCCGACCAGCAGACATGAACCATGAACGCATCCGCACTCTTGTTCTTTGGCGTGGTCGCGATACTGCTGATCTACGGCCTACGGCAATCGCGGCGTCCATTGGCGCTGGCGCTCGGCGATCCGCCTGAGACGTGGGCCGCGGTGCTGCCCGATGGATCTCCGCTGCCACCCAAGTCGGGCGACATAACGGCCGTGATCGCAACTGGCTTCAGAGCCGGTCCGGGGCGCAACCCTTCCAGGGAGCGTCTATGGGTTGTGTTCGACCGGCAGCATCTCGCGGCCATGCGCTACCCCGGGCGATCTGGCGGTGCGCTGATCCTTGAAAGGCGAACCGCATCTCCGGTGGTTGTAAGTGGAGCTTCCCCGCTGCGCAAGACGGTGGTGTTCGGGACTGGTGAGCTCAGGTTGCGAGCTCCTTTGACGACCGTGAATCCGCTCGTTGATCGACTTCGGCGTCGAGGGTGGACCGTTGTCGAGCAATAGAGCCGAGCCTGAGAAGCTCTGCGGACGTCGCCGCCACCTGCGGTGAAGGTGCCGAGAACTGGTCTCGGCGCCCCGGTTCGTGGTCGACGGCCGGGGGCACGCGTTCATTCGGGTTGTCCGTTCGCCGAGTGGGCGGAGCGGACCGTGGTCGCCAACCGTGGGGCGCTCACACGGATGACTGCTCTCCCGAGTTGAACCGCACTGGGTTCGTTGGAGGCTCCAGACCTTTGAGATGAGGATGGAGTCATGCCGAGAGAACAAGTGCCGGGGAAGCCGACGACGCGCCGGTACACCGAGGAGGAGAAGGCCCAGGCGGTGC
>JAEZAI010000640.1 GCA_023427825.1 Actinomycetes bacterium | reverse complement strand
CACGAAGGTCCGCAGCTTCGGCGAGCGGTCGGCCACCGCGGCGAGCCGGTCCGCGTACTCCTGGTCGAACACGCAGGCCACCAGCTCGGCGTTGCCGATCAGGTACGCGAGCTCCGCCTCGACGTAGCGGTAGTTGACGTTGATCGGGACGGCTCGGATCTTGAGGCAGCCGAGCATGGCCGTGACCCACGGCTCGGAGTTGATGGCGTAGATCCCGACGTGGTCGCCGGGCCCGATGCCCTGCGACGCCAGGTAGTGGCCGAACCGGTTGGCCCGGGCGTCCAGCTCGGCGAAGGTCAGCGTGGTCCCGTCCGCGATCAGCGCGGTGCGGTCGGGGACGGCGTCGGCGGTGTGCTCGAAGAGGTCAGCGATGTTGTAGGCCACGGCGGAAAACTAGAACAGGTTGCACCTATGCGGTCGAGCCGGCCTTGCCGGCGGTCGAGCCGTTCGCCGTGCCGTGGCTCGCGACCCGGGCGTGACGGCGGGTGGAGGTGACCGGCGCCGGCGCCTTGGCGACCGTCGGATCGATGGTCCCGGCCCCGCGCTTGATCTCTTCGAAGGCGGCGTCGACCGCGTCGGCCAGGTCCCAGATGTCGGGCACCAGGTCGGTGCAGCCCAGGAAGCCGATGTCCACGCTGTCCCGGTACGACATGACCGTGATGTTGAGCCCCGCGCCGTCCATGATCGGCCCCATGGGGTAGGCGGCGACCATCTCGGCACCCGACATGTAGAGCGGGAACGGCGGACCCGGCACGTTCGAGATCACCAGGTTGTGGATCGGCCGGTGCGAGTTGGCGAGGTTCATGGAGCTGTAGAGCCGGGCCGCCAGGCCGAAGGTCCGGGGCGCGGCCCACTCCGCCCAGTCGGTGAGCGTGAGCGCACCGATCGCGTTGTGGTCCTCCTTGGCGCCGACCGTGGAGGTGGCGATCGTCTGGATCCGCTCGAGCGGATCGTCCACGTCGGTGGCGAGCGAGGTGAACATCGCCGAGACCTTGTTGCCCTGGAGGTGGCGCTGGTCCTCGGGCCGGACCGAGACCGGGCACACCGCGATCAGCGACTCCTCGGGGAGCGCGTCCTTGTCCTCGAGGTACTTGCGGAGGGTGCCGGCGCAGATGGCCAGCACGACGTCGTTGAGCTTCACCCCGAGGGCGTCCTTGACCGCCTTGAGCTCGTCGAGCGGGACGCGCGCGAACGCCACCGAGCGGTCGGCGGTGATCGACGCGTTGAACGGCGTGCGCGGCGCGGTCAACGGGACGGCGCCGTGCTTGCGCTGCGGGTTGCGGATGCCGCCGACCAGGTTGTTGACCGAGCGCACGGTTCGCCCGACGAGGCCGAACGCGTCGCCGTAGAGCCGCAGCTTGGACATGGCGGCGTGCGACAGCAGCTCGAGATCCGTGGGGACGTGCTCCGGCGGCACCGGCTCGGCCTCGACCTCGCGGCCCTCGCAGCTCAGGTCGAACAGCTCGGTCATGATCTCGGCGCCGGCCGCTCCGTCCACGGCGGAGTGGTGCACCTTGACCACGAAGCCGAAGCGGTCGTGCTTCAGCCCCTCGATCACCCAGGCGTCCCAGAGCGGGCGGCTGCGGTCGAGCGGCTCCGAGGCGATCTGGCCGGCGATCTGGGCGAGCTCCCGGCGACCGCCGGGGGCGGGGCACACGATGCGGTGGACGTGGTTGTCCAGGTCGAAGTCGGGATCCTCGATCCACACCGGGTGGTGGAACTGGAACGGCACCTCGACCAGGCGCCGCCGGAAGGGCGGCACCAGCGGCAGCCGCTCGGCGATCGTCGCCCGGATCCGGTCGAAGCTGTACCCGCCCTCGATGGTGCTGGCGTCGTAGATGGCGGTCATGGCCACGTGCATGTGGCCCGCCGGCGTCTCCAGGTACAGGAACGTGGCGTCCATCCCTGACAGTCGTTCCACCGGGTCCCTCCTCCTGTTCGTCGGAGCGGCACCCGGTCAGCGACGCCCGACGTGCCCATCCTCGCAGCCCGGCGCGCTGCGTGCTCGCCAAGCGTGGACGAACCCTCAGGAGCGGTCGCTCGCCCTTGCCGGAGGAGGCCGGTTCTTGCTGAAGTGCCGCCCGACGAGGGGCGGAGGGGGTTCGCGGGATGGGCGACGGTCGGATGACGGCGACCCCGGACGCGCTCGGTCCGGCGCGCGCCGCGGTCGGGGCGGGTGTGGTCGCCGCGCTGTTGCTGCCGGTGGTCGTGCTGTGGGACGGCGCCACCCGTGGCGACGGCTACGACACCACCGTCCACTGGATCAGCCTGCTGTCGCTCGGCAGCCGGGGCGCGCTCGGCCGGGCCGCGCTCCTGGTCCCCGGCGTCTGCTTCGTGGCCGCTGCGGTCGGCATGGGCCGGCTCGCTCGGGCATGCCGCGGTTCGGTGGGGCACTGCCCGCAGCTCGCGTTCGCCTGGGCGATCGGGTGCATGGGCACGGCGATGGTCGTGGCGTTCGCGTTCCCCATCGATCCGGTGCCGTCGTACCCGGTCGGGTCGCCGTCGTCACCCATGACCGCGACCGGGTTCCTCCACACGCTGGCCGGGTGCGCGGTCGTCGTGTCGGCAGCGGTGGCGTGCGGGGTCGGGGCGTGGGTCGTCCGCACGTGGTGGGCGTTCGCGGGCTCGATCCTGGTGTGTGCGACCGTGGTCTGGCGCATGGGCCGCACGGTGGTCGACGCCTCGGACCACGACGGGATCTGGGAGGCGGCGGACGCCGGCTTGAACCAACGGATCTCGGTCTTCTCGGCCCTGGCGTGGATCGCCGTGCTCTGCCTGGTCGTCGTGCGGCGCGACGTCGCCGGACGCGGATCGGCCC